>NZ_JBGMOE010000228.1:165988-178231 GCF_041424195.1 Tardiphaga sp.
GATGGGTTTCGCTTCGCTCTACCCATCCTGCGGTCTGTGAGCTTTCAATCCCGCCTGAACACGATGGAAGCCGCCCAACCCGACATCAGCGCCATCGCTGCGGTCAGCAGCCCATAGATGAAGCCGTAATTGCGCGCGGCATTGGCGACAAACTGCTCGAAGCCGACCTTGACGATATCGAACGCCGTCTCCGCTTTCGAGATCAGCGCACCATCGGCGAACAGTTTGATCTCGACATCGTAGGTGCCGATGGGGACTTCGGCGGGCAAGGGGATGCTGGTTCGAAACAGCGTCGGGGTCAGGAATGTCACCGCCGAGGTCTCCTCGCGATACAGTCCATGTTCCTTGCGCAGCCGCACAAAGGCGCTGCGGAACGGGTCGGTGGCCACGACGTCGGCATAGTCGGTGCCGACGCGCTGGGTCAGCAGGACGTTATTGATCCCGAGCTGCTGGCGGCGTTGCACGTCGGCTGGTGCAATGGCGTCGAACGGGCGATTGGAAAACACGGAGAGATAGGATGGCACCTGCAGGAACTGGCGCGAGTCGGTGTTGATCCAGATGCCGAAACGGCGCTCCTTGCGCCGGGTCAGGAGGTCGGTGCGCGGCCCGTTGACGGTGACGACGAGATTGTAGTTGTTGCGGCCGGGCGGTGTCTTGTCGTCTTTCTCGACAGCGCCGAACAGCACCAGTTCCTCGCCGGCATAATTGGGCGTCACGGTTACGCGATGGTTCGAGACCGAGACGATCAGTTGCTCGGCGTGGGCCGGGGCAAATGCTCCGATGCCAAGTGCAGCGATGATCGGGAGCGCGCGTATCATGGAGCGGCGCCTCCTGTTTCGCGGATCGTGAACAGATCCGCGGGGCGGATCACCAGTTCCACGGCGAATCGGACGCCGACCGCCAGGATCAGCAGGCCCAGCAGCAACCGCAGATGTTCACCGCGAATCTTTTGTCCCGCGCGTGCGCCGAATTGCGCGCCGGTGACACCGCCGACCATCAGGATGAGGGCGAGCACCGCATCGACCAGATGATTGGTGACGGCATGCAGCAATGTCGCGATCACCATGGTGACCAGTGTCAGCACCATGGACGTGCCGATGACAGTCGAAGTCGGGATGCGCAGCCAGTAGATCAGGATCGGGATCAGGATGAAGCTGCCGCCGATGCCCATCACGGCGCCGATGAAGCCGATCAGGAGGCCGACGGCGATCACCGGGATCACCGAGAGATAGATCTTGGAGCGCTTGAACCGCATCTTCAGCGGCAGGCCGTGAACCCAGCTATGGCTGCCGGAACGGCGCAAGGTCACGGGATCACCGCGCCGCATGCGCAGCAGCGCGCGCAACCCCTCCCAGAACATCAATCCGCCGACGGCGGTGAGCAGGATCACATAGGACAGCGAGATGGTGAGGTCGAGCTGGCCGAGATTGCGCAGCAGCGTGAATGTCCACACGCCGAGAGCCGTGCCGATCACGCCGCCGGTCAGAAGCACAGTCGCAAGCGCGGGATCGATGGCGCGGCGTCGCCAGTAGGACAGCGCGCCGGAGAAAGACGAAGCCGCGATGTGGCTCGCCACTGACGCGACCGACACCGCGGGGGCGATGCCGACGAAAATCAGCAGTGGTGTCATCAGGAAGCCGCCGCCGATCCCGAACATGCCGGACACGAAGCCGACCGCAGCGCCCATCGCTAGGATGAGCAGCACATTGATCGGAAGGTCGGCAATCGGGAGATACAGTTGCACGCGCGTTCGCTTCGGAATTCTGGCCCTGAGTTGGGCCGAAACCGCTCATGGCGTGGTTCTGGAGACGGCGCGGATCGCGAGCCGCGTCCCGTCTTAGACGATATCATCCGTTGATGGGATTAAAGAATCCGGCAAAGGCGTGGTTTTTTGCACCTGCCGGTCATGCACCTTTCAAGGTGGTAAATTTTGTTGGGTCAGGCGCCTGTCGGCGGCGTCACGACTTCCTGGCGGGATCGGTGACGAGGTTCATGGCGGAAGCCTCGCCGGTGCCAAGCCACCGGATTTTCTCGGTCGCCGACATGGCTTCCACCACCGACGAGGCGACGCCCATCCTCGTCATGTAGCTGAGCACATAGCCCAAGGTGCGCTGGGCCGATGCCGTGGGGTCTGCCCCCGGCTTGGGCGAGACGAAACGGTGCACGCCCAGCTTTGAGCCCTCGACGCCGATGCGGACCTTGCCGCCGGCAAAGGTCATCACACAGGCGCTGGCGCAGTAGGAGGGTTTGATCCGGCCCGCCGAATCCACCGTGCCCACGGCGGTGGTCAGCCCGCGCGAACGGATGATCTCGCCCATGATAATGGCCTGGCCGACATTTCCGCCGGGAGATGACAGCAGCACGGTATCGCCGGGGCTGAGCTTGGCTTCATCGAGCTTCTCGCGAAACCAGCTTGCGGTGGCCGGGCCGATCTGGCCCGTGATCGCCAGCGCCGGACGGCCCCGGCCCGAATTGTCCGGATCGAGACTTGCGACCTCCGAAGATGCCATGCTCGGCGAGACATAGAGGTCCTTCCAATAGGCCCAGGCTTCCGGTTTGGAGAGTTCCTGATAGGCCTGCGCGCCGATGCTGCCAAGAATCACGATGGCGAATGCGACCGAGGGCCAGCTGAACCATTTGCTGCGCGGAGGCTCCGGCGGCAGCTGCGGCGGAGGGGGCGATGGGGCAGACGGTTCGGCAGGGCGTGTGGCCCAGGGGTTAGCGGTGGGGAGTCCCGACGGGCGTTCTGCACGGCCCTGTGCGTCGTCATTCCGAAAAGGCAAATCAGTTTCCTCGCAGTTCAGCCCAGCCCGACGCGCGCTTCACCGCATCAAGTCTGATGAAGGTTTGTTGAGGAAATAAGACCGCCGGTTCGATCCGGCGGTCAAGAAATCTGGCCTAGCGCGCGGCGCGCTTGCCCATCGCAGCTTTCGCTCCGGCCTGCGCCGGCGACGCATCCCAGCCGCCGGCCGGGGTCGCGACATTGATGGCGTCTTCGGGCTGGCCTTCCGGTGCAAAAGTCTGGATCGCCAGCTTCGCAGCGGCCAGCGACTGCGGGTCCAAGCGCTTGGCAATGTCGTCGCGCTTGCGGCCTGCATCGACGTCGCCCTGGGCGGCGGCGAGGCTGAACCACTTGAAGCTCTCGGCGAGGTTCTGTTCGACGCCGATGCCGCGGGCATAGAGGATGCCGAGGTTGAACTGGCTGTCGGCGACGCCGCGTTCGGCAGCCTTCCGGAACCAGTACGACGCACTCTTGTAATTGGCGCCCTTGGTGCCGCCATCGGCGTCGAGAACGGCGAGATTGTGCATCGCCTTGGCGTTGCCGCGGTCGGCGGCCAGCACGTAATAGCGGCGGGCGACGTCGAGATCCTTCTTCGCGCCAAGGCCCTTCTCGAACAGCGTGCCCAGGCGAAACATTGCCGGCACCACATTGGCCTGGGCCGCGCGGTCATACCACTTGGCGGCTTCGTCGTAGTTCTGCGCCACGCCCTTGCCCTCGGCATAGCGGACGCCGATTTCGAACGCGGCAGAGGCGTCGCCCTTGAGGGCCGCATGGCGCAGCGCGGTGCTGCCGATGGTTTCGGGCAGGCGCTCGCCGGCGGGGATTGGAACGGTGGTGATCTTCTGACCGCTGGACGGCAGCACCGGTCCGGCTGCACTGGCCAGCGGTGCAGCAATGCTGCCGGTCACATCGGGCGACACATAGGGCACGGGCGCGGCCTGCGGCACCGGCTGCGGTGCCGGCTCGACGGCGGCGGGTGGGGCGACCAGCGACTGCTGGCCGATCGGGGTCGGCGAGGTCATGGACGGGGCAGCCGGAACGGGCGCGACCGGTTTACTCTGAATTTCAGCCGGTTCGGGCGCATTCAGCTGCAACGGCGGTGCGGCGTGAATGTTTTCTGCCATCGGCGCAGGCGAACCGCTGTCCAGCAGCGTCATCGCCACCTTGAACGAACCGAGCACGATCACGATCACGCTGGCGCCGACCAGCAGCGAGCGGATCTTCGAACCGATGGTGGCGGACGACTTGTCGCTGTCGGCAAGTTGGGGTGCGAGTTTGGCCGCCCTTGATCTGTCGCCTTTGGACTTGTCGTTGCCGGTTGCAGCGGCGGCCTGCGCGGCGCGACGTGCGGCAGCGATGAAGCTCGATGCTGTCGCCTGTTCAGGCGCATCGACCGCGATTTCGCTGATCGCTTCTTCCGACGCGGCGATGCGCTCGGATGGCGATCCGCCGCGACCCTGCGGACGCGTGCCGGGTTCGAGCGGATGATCCGGCGGCAACGCCGTGTCGACCATCGGGCGCGGCGAGGGACGCTCTGCGACGGTTGACGGTTGCGCGACAGGTTTTGCCGCGGGCGGCGGATCGAGAATGTCGCTGATCGCCTTCGGCATCGGGAACGCTGATGCCGGTTCGTGCGAAATCGCGGTCGCTGCGAAGTCGCGCGGTGCGGCATCGAAATGAACCTGCGGCGGACGGACCTCGACCTGCGACGGCACAGCCTGCGCCTTCACCGGGTTCGGAATTTGCGGACGCGGCGGAGCGGGCACTGAGGCGGCGGCCGCGGTGGGGGCAGGGCGCGGAGTCGGGGCGGGTGTCGCGACGGGCGCAACTTGCTTTGCCGGTGCAGCGCTGACCGCGCGCAGATCGCCTTCGATCCGGGCGAGGCGATCGACCACATGGCCGAGCGTAGAATGTACGACTTCGAGCGAATCCTGCGTGTGGCGATCGGTTTCCGACTGGCTGAAGCGCATGTCGGAGAGTTCGCGCTTGATCGTGTCGACCAAGCCCGGATCCACCGATGGTACCTTGCTGCGCGGATTGTCCAGCGCCGCGAACATCGACTGCTGGCGCTCGAGATGGCGCAGGATGTCCTGCAGCCCGTCTTCGACGCGGCCGAGATTGTTGCCGCGCGTATCGGTGATGCTTTCGATCCGCTCGAGCAGATAGGAGACGCGCTGTTCAAGATGCGCGAAGGCCGACGACGAGTCATTGCCCACCGGCATATGGTCGAGACGCTCTGACAACGCCTGCAATGCCGTTTCCAGATGATCGGAGCTCGCGGTGACGGCCGGACGCTCGCGATTTTCCAGCGCTGCCGTCAGCGTCATGATGCGCGCCTCGAGCGCGGCAAAGGAGTCGCTGTTGTCGGCGCGGGCGAGCTGATCGACCTTGGACGACAGCGTATGCAGGTCGTCGCTGAGACGGCCGAGCGCTTCGTTGGAGGCAACGTTGGACACGATGGCGCGCAGCGCGGCGATAGCGCCCTGCAGCTGCTCCATGGTGTCGGGATCGTTGCTCGAGCGCACGATCAAGTCGATCTTGCCGCCGAGATTGCGGATCGCTTCGTCGAAGCCGGCGAGCTGTTCGGCCGGCGTGAGCGTGGTCAGCGTCTTGTGGATGTCGGCGAGGGCGCGTTCAAGATTGGCCAGCACGCCGCCATCGATGCCGCTGTGGCGGTTATCATCGATGCGGCGGCCGAGTTCGCGGATCTCGTTCTCGATCGACTCGATGGCGCGACGCGGCATCGCTTCGGTGATGACATTGCGGATCTCGGCAAGCTCGCCCCGGAAGGCCGCAATCGATTGCTCGATATTGTTGTCCGGGCGCTGCAGCGCATCGATCTTGGTCGTGATCTGGAACAGTTGCCGCTCCAGGCCGGACATATCCGGCATGAAGCTCTGCGGCGGCGCGGCAGGTTGTGCGTAAGGCGGCTGCACGAATGACGGTGCGATTGGCGGCGCGTTGCGCGGAGCCATGCGCGGCGTGCCGTCGAGTTCGCCCTGGCGGGCGGCGATCTCGGCGATGGCGAAATCCAGCGAGAACGGATCGATCGGCGGCGAAGCGCTATAGACCTGATTGGCGGCGCGCTCGACCATATCGATGCGCGGCTGCTGCGGCGGCATCTGTGGCTGACGGTGGGCGGGCTCGCTGATCTGCGACAGGCGCGCATCGAGCCGCGAGATCGCATCATTGAGCTGTCGCGCAACGCCGGGCTCGCTGCTGCGCGGCGCAGACTTCGAGAACAGTTCGATCTGCCGGGCAATGGCGTCGAGCCGCTCGTGGATTTCGACGACATCGGCTGCGTCGCGTTGCGGCAGGGCCGCGCGCGGGGTGAGGGGGCGTTCCTGGTCGCGGGGGTGTGCGTTGGGCGAGTTGAAGCGCGCGGGAGCCTCGCCGATGGTCGAGTTCAGCCAGTCGCCCAGCGACATGCCGGCACGGCGCGCCGCAGCTTCGGCCCGCTCGCGGACCGATGGCTCAATCCCGTCAACACTCCACGATACGCGCGAATTCATGCTTTGGTCCGGTTCCGAGCTTGACGCCATCAGCGCCTGCAGCCTCCCCCGCGCGTCCCATCGTGAAGACAATCGTAACGTGCGCGGGTCGTCTGCCTCTGATCCGGACTTTTCAGGGTTAGGGTAAATAACGGGTTAAGGATCGGGCCGAGCGGGCCTTAAAAGTTAACTCGCTGATACACTTGCGCCGATTTGCAGATAGGATCGGATGTCGCTGGCTCCGGCGTCAGCGCGTAAACAGCGCACTCAAATCGTCGACATCCTGTTCGGTGATGGCGCTGTGGCGCGGGTCCATCACCGCGGATTGCCCGATATAGGCCCAATACAGGAACTCGGCGCGCGGAAGCGCCCGCTGGCTTTCCACCCCGGCTTCGATCAGCCATTTCGCCATATAGCCAACGCGCCTGGCGTCCACCGAGGCGACCATTTGGGCGACGTCCGCATCGGTCGAGGCCATGGCGCGGATGGCACGGTCTAGGCTGCGGTCTTCGTTGAAGGCGAGCTTCATTAAGTGCGTCAGGCGCGCGGCGCCGGCGACCGAGGCATCGATCCCTTCGATGACCTGATCGGTTGTCCGCTCCTGCCAACGCTGCAGAAGCTGCAGTCGAAACTCAGATATATCCTTGAAATGCCAATAGAAACTGCCGCGCGACACGTTCAGGCCAGTGGCCAGCGCACCGACCTTCAGCGCGTCGGCGCCCTGCCGCGCGAGGATCCTCAGCCCGTGGTCGAGCCAGGCCGAGCGCGTCAGGCGGTCCTTGGTCAGTTGGTCATCCATTCCTCGACCATACACATGTGTATTGACGAAATCCACGCTCTGGCGCTAACGTCCATGCAGAAGTGTATGGAGTGGCGCTGGCCGAACAGTGCCCGATGCGGGAGGGAAGCCGATGAGCATGACCGGCCTCGATAGATGGTACAGCTTCATGCGGTCTCATGATCGGGCGATGCTGTGGGACCTGCTGCATCCGGATGCCGTGTTCGAAAGCCCGGTCGTGCATGCGCCGCAGCGGGGCCGTGAGATCGTATTCAAGTATCTGACGACTGCAGAGAAAGTGCTGGGTGGCCCCGGCTTCGCTTACAAAGGCGAATGGCGCAGCGACAACGGCGCGGTGCTCGAATTCGAGAACGAGATCGACGGGATCAAGATCAATGGCGTCGACATGATCACCTTCGCCGATGACGGGCGCATTACCCATTTCAAGGTGATGGTCAGGCCGCTCAAGGCCATCAACCTGTTGCACCGGTTGATGGGCGAGGAATTGGCGCGGCAATGAGCCGCCAGCTGCTTGCTTCATCTCCGATAACAATTGCGTAAATCTGACACGGCGGCGCCGTATCATCCGATCAATCGAATTCAAACCGAGAGAATTCCATGCCCAGCTACAAAGCTCCGCTCGAAGACGTCGGCTTCCTGCTCAACGACGTGTTTCAGTTCGATCGCTACAACAATCTGCCCGGCTTTGCTGACGCGTCTGCCGATGTGCGCGAGGCGATTCTGGGCGAAGCCGCCAAGCTCAGCGAAGAAGTGCTGCAGCCGCTGAATCGCGTCGGCGATCTCGAAGGCTGCAAGCGCAACGACGACGGCAGCGTGACCACGCCGAAAGGCTTCAAGGAAGCCTACAAGCAGGTCGCCGAAGGCGGCTGGCTCGGCCTCTCGGCTCCCACTGAATTCGGCGGCCAGGGTCTGCCGGTGACGCTGTCGCAGACCGTCGCCGAATTCCAGATCTCCGCCAATATGGCGTTCTCCATGTATGGCGGCCTCACCATGGGCGCGACCGCGGCACTCATCGTGCACGGCAAGCCCGAGCAGAAGGCGATGTTCCTGCCGAAGATGGTCGCCGGCGAATGGACCGGCACCATGAACCTCACCGAACCGCATTGCGGCACGGATCTGGGTCTGTTGCGCACCAAGGCCGCGCCGCAGGCCGACGGCAGCTACAAGATCTCCGGCACCAAGATTTTCATCTCGGCCGGTGAGCACGATCTCGCCGACAATATCATCCATCTGGTGCTGGCCCGCATCGAGGGCGCACCGGCCGGCATCAAGGGCGTGTCGCTGTTCGTTGTGCCGAAGTTCCTGGTCAATGCCGATGGATCGATCGGCGCACGCAACGGCGTGATGTGCGGCTCGATCGAGCACAAGATGGGCATCCACGGCAATTCCACCTGCGTGATGAATTACGATGGCGCCACCGGCTGGCTGATCGGCGAAGAGAACAAGGGCATGCAGGGCATGTTCGTGATGATGAACGAGGCCCGCCTCGGCGTGGCCGTGCAGGGCCTCGCGCAGTCTGAAGTCGCCTATCAGAACGCAGTCGCCTATGCGAAGGACCGCCTGCAGGGCCGCTCGCTGACCGGCCCGAAGTCGCCGGAGAAGCCCGCCGATTCGATCATGGTGCATCCCGACGTGCGCCGCACGCTGCTCACCATCCGCGCCTTCAATGAAGCCGCCCGCGCGATGGTGGTGTGGACCGCGCTGAAGAGCGACGTCGCACATCGCTCCGACGATCCGAAGGAGCGTCAGGCCGCTGACGATCACATGGGCCTGATGACCCCGGTGCTCAAGGGCGTGCTCACCGATGGCGGCTTCGCCAATGCAGTCTCCGCGCAGCAGATGTTTGGTGGCCACGGATACATCGCCGAATGGGGCATGGAACAGTTCGTCCGCGATGCGCGCATTGCCATGATCTATGAAGGTGCCAACGGCATTCAGGCGCTCGATCTCGTCGGCCGCAAGCTGCCGCGTGATGGTGGTCGTGCCGCCATGGCGTTCTTCGGCGAGGTTGCAGCCTTCGCCAAGGAGCATGGCGGCGACGAGGCGATGAAGCCTTACATCGATCCGCTCTCGAATGCGCTCGGTCATCTGCAGCAGGCGACCATGTGGCTGATGAACAATGCGATGGCGAAGCCCGACAATGCCGGCGCCGGCGCCACCGATTACATGCAGCTGTTCGGTCTCACGGCCTTCGCCTATATGTGGGCGAAGATGGCCAAGGTGGCGCAGGACAAGATTGCTGCTGATGGCGCAACGCCCTATCTGACCACCAAGCTCGTGACCGGCCGCTTCTTCATGGAGCGGATGTTGCCCGAAACCGCACTCCATCTCGCCCGCATCCAGACGGGTGCCGCGACGACGATGGAGCTTCCGGCGGAAGCGTTCTAGTCGACTCATACACCGCCATGCCCGGCCTTGTGCCGGGCATCCACGTCTTTACATGCCAATGGCGAGACGTGGATGGCCGGACCCGGCCATGACGATTACTTCGAAATTCGAACAACACGGCCACTCAAAGGGAGACACCATGCCCGAGGCATATATCTACGATCACGTTCGCACGCCGCGCGGCCGCGGCAAGTCCGATGGTTCGCTGCATGAGGTGACCGCGCTGGCGCTCGCCACTGCGCCGCTGAAGGCGCTGAAAGAGCGCAACAATCTGCAGCCGGGCACCATCGACGATGTCATCCTCGGCGTGGTCGATCCGGTCGGCGAAGCCGGCGGCGACATTGCTCGCATGGCGGCGCTGTCAGCCGGCTACGGCAACGATGTCCCGGGCATCCAGATCAACCGCTTCTGCGCGTCTGGCCTCGATGCGGTGAACTTCGCCGCGGCGCAGGTGATGTCGGGCCAGCATGCCATGACCATCGGCGGCGGCGCTGAATCCATGAGCCGCGTCGGTATCGGCGCGTCCGGCGGCGCTTGGCCGGTCGATCCGTCGATCGCCGTCCCCGCCTATTTCATGCCGCAGGGCGTATCGGCAGATCTGATCGCCACCAAATACGGTTTCTCGCGCGACGACGTCGATGCCTACGCCGTGCAGAGCCAGCAGCGCGCCGCCAAGGCGTGGGACGAAGGCCGCTTCAAGAACTCGGTCATTCCGGTGAAGGACATCAATGGCCTCACCATTCTGGCCAAGGACGAGCATATGCGTCCGTCCACCACGATGCAGTCGCTGGCGGCACTGCAGCCGTCCTTCGTGACCATGGCCCAGATGGGCGGCTTCGATGCGGTGGCGATCCAGTCGCATCCGGAAATCGAAGGCGTCAACTACGTTCATCACGCCGGTAATTCGTCGGGCATCGTCGACGGCGCTGCCGCCGTGCTGCTCGGCAGCGCGGAAGCTGGCAAGAAGGCCGGCCTCAAGCCCCGCGCGAAGATCCGCGCCTTTGCCAATATCGGCTCCGAGCCGGCGATGATGCTCACCGGTCCGGTGGATGTGACCAAGAAGGTGCTGGAACGTTCCGGCATGAAGCTGTCGGACATCGATCTGTTCGAGCTCAACGAAGCCTTCGCCTCGGTGGTGCTGCGCTTCATCCAGGCGTTCGAGATCGACAATGAGAAAATCAACGTCTGCGGCGGCGCCATTGCCATGGGCCATCCGCTCGGCGCCACCGGTGCGATGATCCTTGGTACCGTGCTGGACGAACTCGAGCGCACCAACAAGTCGACGGCCCTCGTCACCCTCTGCATCGGCGGCGGCATGGGCACCGCCACCATCATCGAACGCGTGTAAGGAGCGGCCAGCATGACCTTCAAGAACTTCAAGGTTGAGACCGACGCCGACGGCATCGCGCTCGTCACCTGGGATATCTCCGGCCGTTCGATGAACGTGCTCGACACCACGACCATCGAGGAACTCGGTGCCATCGTCGATCAGACGACCGCCGATGCTGCCGTGAAGGGCGTCGTCATCACCTCCGGCAAGGAGGCGTTCTCCGCCGGTGCCGATCTGTCGATGCTTGAAGGCATGGGCAAGGTCTTCGCCGAGACCAAGGCAGCCAAGGGCGAGGAAGCCGCACAGCAGATGCTGTTCGACGAGAGCCGCAAGCTATCGCTGACCCTGCGCAAGATCGAGACCTCCGGCAAGCCATGGGTTGCGGCGATCAACGGCCTCGCCCTCGGCGGCGCGTTCGAACTGACGCTGGCCTGCCACTATCGCGTTGCCGCTGAAAATCCGAAGACGCGTCTTGGACTGCCCGAGATCAAGGTCGGCCTGTTCCCCGGAGGCGGCGGCACCCAGCGCCTCGCCCGCATGCTGCAACCGCAAGACACCATGCAGATGCTGCTGAAGGGCGAAGCGATCAATCTCGTCAAGGCCAAGGCGATGGGCATCGTCGGCGCGGTGGTGCCATCAGCCGATCTCATCACGACTGCCAAGGAATGGATCAAGGCCGGCGGCAAACCCGTCGCGCCGTGGGACGAGAAGGGCTTCAAGCTGCCCGGCGGCCCCGTCTATTCCAAGCAGGGCATGATGATGTTCCCGGCGGGTAACGCGATCTATCGCCGCGAGACCTTCGACAACTATCCGGCCGCGCGTGCGATCATGCAGTGCGTCTATGAAGGCCTGCAGCTGCCGATGGACGCGGCGCTCCGCGTCGAGTCCCGTCAGTTCGCGCATATCCTGCAGACCAAGGAAGCGGCGGCCATGATCCGCAGCCTGTTCCTGTCGATGCAGGAGCTGAACAAGGGCGCGCGCCGACCGCAAAACGTGCCGCCGACCAAAGTGAAGAAGCTCGCCGTCATCGGCGCCGGCTTCATGGGGGCGTCGGTCGGTTTCGTCTCGGCGCGTGGCGGCATGGAGGTCGTGCTGATCGATCGCGATCAGGCCAGTGCCGACAAGGGTCTCGGTCATTGCATCGCAGCCATCGATGGCCTGATCGCCAAGGGCCGCGCCAAGGAGGCGGACAAGACCGCCCTGATGGCGAAGATCACCGCGACTGCGGATTTCGACGTCATCAAGGACTGCGACCTCGTGATTGAGGCCGTGTTCGAGGATCGCGCGGTCAAGGCCGAGATCTACAAGAAGGTGCAGCCGCTGTTGAAGGAAGGCGCCATCATCGCGTCGAACACCTCGACGCTGCCGATCAACTCGCTCGCCGAAGAGTTCGCGGACCAGTCGAAGTTCATCGGCATCCACTTCTTCTCGCCGGTCGAGAAGATGATGCTGG
>NZ_JBGMOE010000229.1:0-3024 GCF_041424195.1 Tardiphaga sp.
GACGGCGTGAATCACAACATACTGGTATTGCTCAACAACTTTCGGATCGGGTTCTTAGGATCGAAGGCGCCCAGCGCGTTCAGTATTTCGATGGAGATCGCGTTGTCGCACTCGCTGTAGGTCTTTTTGGATAGACGAAGGGCCGTCATGTCGGATCTGTTGGCGTGGAGGGATTTGAGGATCGCTTTCAGGCGGCTTACCGGAACGCCGTCAATAGTTGACTTGGGTGGGAAGTTAAGCACGTTCGGTCTCCAGATCTATCCTTACGCCATGAGTTTAGACGGCGCGCCTCTATGTCTTGAGGTCTTCGCGGACTCCCATCCCACTTGGCTCTACAGGCCATAAGGCCTGCTACTTGCAGAAATTACCGATAGCAGTGCAGAGGGGTCTCGTATATCGATTCATTATAGCGAGAACTCGATTTCTCGCTATAACGGTCCCTGGCAAAATCACGCCGCCTTGAGGCGTTTTGAGCAACAGGATGACCCACAGCGATGTCGGCCGATCACGATGATGTATCTCCACCGAATTCGACGCCAGAGGCCGATAAGGCCGGTGCGTTCAAGCTGGATGGCGTGGATCAGGATCGCGTGGATCGGTATGTCGCAAAGGCGAATGCCGATGCGACGATCCTTGCTTATGAATCGAGTTGGAACCTGTTCGTCGAATGGTGTCGGCAGAATGGATATCCGTCATTGCCGGCGGCGCCGAAGGCGGTCGCGGCCTATTTGACGGATCTCGCCGATAATGGTTCACAGGCCAGTGGCGGGAAGCCTTTGGCCGCGAGCACACTAAAGAAGAAGCTGTCGGCTATCGTTTTCGCGCATAAGCTCGCCGATCTTCTACCTCCAACGCGGCAGGAAGGTGCGATCGAGCTTGAGAGGGCGATCGCGGGGATACGCCGTGCGCGCGCCGGCTTAGGCAAGGCGCGCAAGCGCGCTGCTGCGGCTGACGTGCTGGGAGGAATGCTTGAGGCGATTCCTGGCGGGGATTTGCGGGCCTGCAGGGATCGGGCTTTGCTCGCGCTGGGCATGGCTGCCGCTTTGCGCCGCTCTGAGCTGGTAGCGGTCCGCTATGAGGATCTTCGGATCGATCGTCGTGGATTGCTGCTCACGATCCCGAAGTCGAAGACCGATCAGGAGGGAGATGGCCACCAGGTTGCCGTGCCCCGTTCGGCGGAAACCGATGCGGTGGGTCATTTGGAGCGGTGGCTTCAGGTCAGCAAGATTACGAGTGGCCCCGTGTTTTTGAAGCTGACCCCGCAAGGAAAGTTGGGACGAAAAGCCATGAGCGCGCAGGGCGTAGCCTTGGTCGTGAAGGCGGCCGTCGCGGGCGCCGGTTTCGATCCGGCGGGGTTTGCTGCGCATTCGCTGCGGTCGGGATTTTTGACGGAGGCTGCACGGCGGGGCGAAAGTCCCTTCGCCATGCAGCGTCAGAGTCGTCACAAGAGTTTTGATATGGTTAGCGAATATGTGCGCGAGGATGAACTTTTCGAGGGCAATGCAGGCAAGTCATTCGTTTAGCGGTTCAGGTTGCCTCAGACCAGTTCGCCGCAGCATTGTGTCATTGGTATATGGGTCGTTCTCGCGGGAAGAACGCTGGTGCGACGTGCTGATAGGTCATTGCCTGATATCGGCCACCGTCATAGGCGACGCTGGAGACGGGTCTCCGATTGCGTTGAAGCCGATCTAGCCACCGGTTCATTCGGTTGCATCTGGCCATAGCCCGTTCTTTGTCGTGATCTACGGCGAGGATTTTGACGAGCTGGCCGCAGTCATAGAACCAGCCTCCTTCTTCGGTTCCGCCGAATGCACGATCGATTTCATAAAGGGCGAGGATGTGCGGCATGATTATTCTCCCTGGTGGATCAGATCCCCACACCCTCTCTCCTCTGGCTTCGTCAGGCTTGGGGGGCGATCGTAGCCAGGTGTGCGAAACATTGGTCGATGAATGCTCGGATCGCGGGAGCACGCTGCGCGAGTTGGGCGCGATCCGTCCCGACACCGCTCGTCGGTATGGCGACGGTCCTGCCTGACCGCAGATGGCTCGCAAGCCGGCGAAATTCTGCCTGAATGATCGGTTTGACTGCGGGGAGGTCTGCGTCAGTGAAAAACGCTGTCTCGTGCATTGATGGGGCGCGCTTGGTGGGAATGCCGACGGCATTTGGCTCGCCGCGGCACGCGGCGGCCTGCCCGGCCCTCGGATTGGACCACCCCGTCCGATCAGGAGCGCCACCTTTGCGCGCGAGATTGTCGCCAAAGACGTAGAGGGTGTTCGGGTTGCGGCGGATTTCGGAGCGTTCAAGGCGTTCGATGTGGATGATGGGCATCATGGTGCTCCTTGCAGATCAACCCATCAGTTCCCCCTTTGCTCTAATCGTCATAGTCGAAGAGTTGGCGGATCAGATCTTTCATGTGGCGTTGGCTGGGCCCGTCAACCTGCGAAATCGAGCCTGACTGGTCGCGCTTCATGGCCTGCTCGATTTCTGGCGGAAGCGATGCGTAAGGCGAGATCAACACCTTCAGGTCGTGCATCGAGAGCTGGCGATCGATGTCACATCCTTCGTGGAGAAGGAGCATCGTTTCGCCCTCTTCGTCCGGGTCGGGCGTATGCACCTGGACAAAAAACGTGCGCAGGGGGCGATCCCATCCAACGATGATTTCGCTCACGCGAGTGTCCGTGATGACGGAAGCTGGGATTTTGTATCTGCTCATAATGCTTCTTTAGTGCTTTCGGTGTGTTGTGCAAAAAAAGGGCGGTTCGACCGGAGTGAAGGTCGAACCGCCAGTGGGTGGGCCGGGTTTAGTTGTGTGCGCCGACCAGTTCGCCTGTTTCGGTCGCGAAGGGGTTGCTGGCCTCGTCGCTCGGCGCCTTGCGGCGGTTGCGGGTCTTCGGTTCCGCGGCGGGCGTGAAGGCGTCGTCGCTGGGGAGATCTTCCGTCCGCGGAGCGAAGCCATCGTCGCTGGCGTTGGTCATGCCGTCATCGAAGGGGTTGGCGGCGCGCGCCTTGGGTCGCGACCAGGC
>NZ_JBGMOE010000230.1:0-26206 GCF_041424195.1 Tardiphaga sp.
GCGCCGAACTCGTCGAACTCGCAGCGCCTGCGCGAAGTCGCAGAGCGCGAAGGCTGCAGGGTCTCGGTGCTGGCGCAGCGCGCCTCTGACCTCGACTGGAGCATGTTCGAGGGCATCACGAGCCTCGGCATCACCGCGGGCGCCTCGGCGCCGGAAGTGATCGTCGAAGAAATCATGGATGCCTTCGCGCAGCGTTATGAGCTGCATGTGGAGACGGTTTCGGCCGCCGAAGAAAACGAATTCTTCCCGCTGCCGCGTTCGCTGCGTCCCGAGGCCGCGGCGTAACCGCGATGGCGGTCTATACCGATGTTGCCGCCGATGATCTCGCGGACTTCCTGAAAAGCTACGATGTCGGCGAATTGCTCTCCTACAAGGGCATCGCCGAAGGCGTCGAGAATTCCAACTTCCTGATGCACACCTCCAAGGGCGCGTATATCCTCACGCTCTATGAGAAGCGCGTCAAAGCGGATGACCTGCCTTACTTCCTCGGTCTGATGGCACATTTGTGCGCGCGCGGCGTGAATTGCCCGCAGCCGCAGAAGAATCGCGATGGCGCGGTCTATTCGTCGCTCGCCGGCCGGCCTGCGGCGATCATCAACTTCCTCGAAGGCATGTGGCCGCGCCGTCCCACTGCAATGCATTGCGCCGGGGTCGGCGAAGCGCTGGCGAAGATGCATCTCGCCGGGCGCGATTTCCCGCTGGTGCGCAAGAACAACCTGTCGGTGGATGGCTGGCGCGGTTTGCTCGACCTCGCGGCACCGCGCGCCGACACCGTGCAGCCAGGGCTGCGCGCTTTCCTGCAGACCGAACTCGATCATCTCGCTACGCATTGGCCGAGCGATCTGCCGGAAGGCGTGATCCATGCGGATCTGTTTCCGGACAACGTGTTCTTTCTCGGCGACAAGCTGTCCGGCCTGATCGACTTCCCGTTCGCCTGCAACGACATGCTGGCCTACGACGTGGCGATCTGCCTGAACGCCTGGTGCTTCGAGCCGGATCTGTCGTTCAATGCCACCAAGGCGCGGGCTTTCCTCAACGCCTATGAAAGCGTGCGGCCGTTGACCGGTGCCGAGCGCGCGGCGTTTCCGCTGCTGGCGCGCGGTGCGTCGATCCGCTTCCTGCTCACGCGGCTGGTGGATTTCCTCAATGTGCCGGAAGGCGCCTTCGTGAAGCCGAAGGATCCGGTCGAATATGTCCGCAAGCTGCGCTTCCACCAGTCGGTGAAATCGATGGCCGATTACGGCGTCGAAGCGGCGAGGCTGCCCGCGTGACCACTGCGACGCCTGTGACGATCTATACGGACGGCGCCTGCTCGGGAAATCCCGGTCCCGGCGGCTGGGGCGCGATCCTGCGGTTCGGCGATGCCGAGAAAGAGCTGAAGGGCGGCGAGGCGCACACCACCAACAACCGCATGGAGCTGATGGCGGCGATCTCGGCGCTGGAAGCGCTGAAGAAGCCGTGCTCGGTCGATCTGCACACCGACAGCCAGTATCTGCGCAACGGCATCATGAGCTGGATTCACGGCTGGAAGAAAAACGGCTGGAAGACGTCGGACAAGAAGCCGGTGAAGAATGTCGACCTGTGGCAGCGCCTCGATGCCGCGCTGAAGACCCATGATGTGCGCTGGCACTGGGTCAAGGGCCATGCCGGCCATGCCGAGAACGAACGTGCGGATCAACTGTCGCGCGACGGGCTGGCGGAGAACAGGGGCCGGTAGTTCTTTTCTTCCCCTCTCCTAGGGCAGCTTTGCTGAGCTGGGGGAGAGGGGAAGCAAGAAAACCTCAGCTCAGAGCTGGCCCAGCAGCGTGTCGCCGCCGGAGACTTCGACCTTGCCCGGCGCCGGCTCGAGGTTGAGCTTGGTCACCTTGCCGTCTTCCACCAGCATCGAATAGCGCTGCGAGCGGATGCCGAGGCCGTTGCCCGAGGCGTCGAGCTCCATGCCGATGGCCTTGGTGAAGTCGGCATTGCCGTCGGCCAGGAACACCGCTTCGTCGCGCAGGTCGGTGTCTTTCTTCCAGGCGTTCATCACGAACACATCGTTGACGGAGATGATTGCGATGGTGTCGACGCCCTTGTCCTTGATGGCATAGGCGTTCAGGAAGATGCTCGGCAGATGCATCTTGTGGCAGGTGCCCGTATAGGCGCCGGGCACGGCGAACAGCGCAACCTTCTTGCCCTTGAAGATGTCATCGGTGGTTTTCACGGCCGGACCTTCGGAGGTCATGACACGGAGCTTGGACTCGGGCAGCTTGTCGCCAACTTGAATGGTCATCGTCGATCTCTCCTGAAAGGTGGGGTGAGTGTGTTTAGACCGGCTGCATGACGCGGGCAATATTGGGCGTTGCGCAAAGCCAGGGCAGCGGCCTCGAACACCGTTCTCAGGGCGAGGAGCGCGCCTCTTGGCGCGCGTCTCGAACCATGGCGATGTGCATTGCTGCCATTCTTCGAGACGCGGTCGAAGCCGGCCGCTCCTCAGGATGAGGCCGGAAGATGTCGAAGGCTCTACCCGCCGAAACCGCCGGCATCGAGAAAGGCCTGTTCTTCGGGCGTGGTGCTGCGCCCCAGCACCCGGTTACGGTGCGGGAAGCGGCCGAAACGCCGGATGATATCGGCATGCTCGTCGGCGAATTTCAGGTTGTCGGTCTCGCCGGTCGCGCGAAACAGTGCGCAGCAGCGCTCCTGATCGGCAAGGTCTTCCGAATGCATCAGCGGCATATAGACGAACTGCTGCATCTGCTGTTCGACCCGCTGATCGACGCCGCGCGCGACAGCCCTGACCGTGAGGTCGCGAGCGAGGCGGTCGCTGGAAAAGGCCCGCGGATCGTTGCGGAACATGTTGCGGGGAAACTGGTCGAGCACGAGGATCAAAGCGAGGGTGCCTTCGTCACTGGCCTCCCATGACGCAAGCTTGCCTGCGACGGCCTCGTCCCACAGCGCGCGAAAGCGGCTGGTGATCTCGGCATCGAAATCGTCGTTCTTGGCGTACCAGCGGTCCCAGCCGGCGTCTTTCCAGAAGGCGATGATGTCGGCGGGAGTCGTTGCAGTCATGCTGAAATCCATAGGGTGGGCCATGCGAAAGCGGGCCCACCCTATAGCAGTGCCTCAGGCCGCTGAGGCCTGCTTCTTCTCGTCGCGGAGTTCGCGGCGCAGGATCTTGCCGACATTGGTCTTCGGCAAGGCGGTGCGGAATTCGATCTGCTTCGGCACCTTGTAATTGGTGAGCTGGGTGCCGCAGAACTTGATGATGTCCTCGGCGGTGACGTTCGGATCCTTCTTGACGACGAAGGCCTTCACCGCCTCGGTGGTCTTGGCATCGGGCACGCCGATCACCGCGCATTCCAGCACGCCGGGATGGCTGGCGATGACGTCCTCGACCTCGTTCGGATAGACGTTGAAGCCGGAGACCAGCACCATGTCCTTCTTGCGGTCCACGATCTTGGTGAAACCGTCGGGGCTCATGATGCCGATGTCGCCGGTACGGAAGAAGCCGTCCGCGGTCATCACCTTGGCGGTCTCGTCCGGCCGGTTCCAGTAGCCCGACATGATCTGCGGACCCTTGGCGCAAATTTCGCCGGGCTCGCCCAGCGGCACTTCGTTGCCGTCGTCGTCGCGGATCGAGATATAGGTCGAGGGCACCGGCACGCCGATCGAGCCGTTGAACTGATCGACATCGGCCGGGTTGCAGGTCAGCGTCGGCGAGGTTTCCGACAGGCCATAGCCTTCGGCGACGAAGCAGCCGGTCACCTTCAGCCACTTTTCGGCTACAGCCCTTTGCACCGCCATGCCGCCGCCGTTGGAAATCTTCAGCTTGGAGAAATCCACCTGGTCGAAGCCGGGCGTATTCAGCAGGCCGTTATAAAGCGTGTTGACGGCCGGGAAGCTGTTGACCTGATATTTCATCAGCTCCTTCACGAAGCCGGGCATATCGCGCGGGTTCGGGATCAGGAGGTTGACGCCGCCGGCGCGCACGGCAAGCAGGAAGCAGGCCGTCAGCGCGAAGATATGATAGAGCGGCAGCGCGCAGACGATGAACAACTGGTCCACATGCGGCGGCTTGCGCAGCGCCGGCTGCAGCCACGCATCGTTCTGCAGCACATTGGCCAGGATGTTGCGATGGCGCAGCGTCGCGCCCTTGGATACACCGGTGGTGCCGCCTGTGTATTGCAGGAAGGCGACGTCATCGGGGCCAAGCACCGGCTTCTTCATCTTCATGTTGCGGCCGGCGGAGACTGCATCGTTGAACCAGACGGCGCCCGGCAGGTCGTAGGCCGGCACCATCTTCTTCACGCGGCGGACCACGAGATTGACGATCACGCCCTTGAAGCCGAGCATGTCGCCCATGCTGCCGAGGATGACGTGTTTCACATTGGTTCTGGCAATCACCTGCTGCACCGTGGAGGCGAAGTTCTCCAGCACGATGACGGCTTCGGCGCCGGAATCCTTGAGCTGATGCTCAAGCTCGCGCGGGGTGTAGAGCGGATTGACGTTGACCACCGCATAGCCGGCGCGCAGCACCGCGGATGTCGCGATCGGATATTGCAGCACGTTGGGCATCATCAGCGCGACGCGGGCGCCCTTGGCGAGGCCCTTGCTCTGCAGATAGGCGCCGAGCGAGGCGGACATTTCGTCGAGCTCACGATAGGTGATCGACTTGTCCATGCAGATGAAGGCTTTGCGATCGCGGAATTTGGCAAAGCTCTCTTCGAGCAGATCGACCAGGGACGGATACAGATTGACGTCGATGTCGGCGGGCACGCCTGCCGGATATTGCTTGAGCCAGATGCGCTCCATGACACTTCCCCCTCGATTTGATTATTTCGTGGAAGTATTGAGCAAAGCTGTCCTTGATAGCAAGGCGCGGCGCAACATGATGCGGCCGGAAACGGCTGCGTTAACGATGATCTCGGGCATCATCGACGAAGGTCTAGGTGCGCGGAGCTGCCGCAGCCGGCTTGGCTTCGCCGGTGGTCGCCTTCGGTGCGGGCTTGGCAGCGGCCTTGGGCTTGGCCGGCGCTGTCGCAGCGGCGGTGCCTGCCGTGGCAGGCTTGGCGGCTGCAGGTTTGGCTGCCGCGGGTTTCGCTGTTGCAGGGGCGGCTGCCGCTGCAGGCTTTGGCGCGGTGGCATCCGGCTTGACGGCTGCCTGTCGGGAGGCGGCGGGTTTGGCCGCAGGCTTGGCGGCTGGCTTCGCGTCGGCGGTTGCTGCGGGCTTGGCGTCCTTGGTGTCGGCTGCCGCGTCCGGCTTCCTGGCGGCTGTCTTCGTGCCCTTCTTGCCCTTGGGCTTCGGCGTCTGCCGGGCTTCTTCCACCGCATTGGCGGCGATCAGGTCGGCGCCCACTTTCTTCGGTCCGGTATAGACGATCACCGGCTCGACCGGCGCGGCGGCTGCGGCGATCATGTCGACCGGGCGCAGCGTCGGCGGCTGCAGGCCGGTGGTGAAGAACGACATGGCCTGGCTGCTGGCTTCGTTGCTGGCGGTGACTTCATCATCGGCGTCGCTGGCCGGGCGCTTGCGTTTCGGTCCGCACATCTCGTCGCGCAGGTTGGGCGGCGCGGCGTCGATCGGTGGGAGGGCATCCACGGTGCCGAGCGCCGGCTGCAGCCAGGTCAGGCCGCCTGTGCCGCTGTTGAAACCGCGCTCCAGCAGTTGCGCGGCCTTGACGGCGCGCGCCTGGCCGGACGAGGCGCCGAGAACCACCGCGATCAGCCGCTTGTTGCCACGGGTGGCGCTGGCCACGAGATTGTAGCCGGAGGCGCAGATGAAACCGGTCTTCATGCCGTCGGCGCCGGGATAGCGGCCGATCAGCTTGTTGAAGTTCGGGGTGATGCGACGGCCGAATTTGATCGCAGGAATATGGACGAAATATTCGTATTCCGGCAGGTCGCGGATGATCGCACGCGCAAGGATCGCGAGGTCGCGCGCCGAGGTGACCTGTTCGTCGGCAGGCAGGCCGTTCGGATTGACGTAGTGGGTCTGGGTCATGCCGAGCTTCTGCGCCGTGGCATTCATCATCGCCGAGAAGCCGTCGATGGAGCCGCCGACGCCTTCGGCGAGCACGACGGCCATGTCATTGGCCGACTTCACCATCATCATCTTCAGCGCGTTATCGATGGTGACCTGCGTGCCGGCCTTGAAGCCCATCTTCGATGGCGACTGGGCGGAGGCGATCGGCGACACCGTCACCACTGTGTCGAGGCTGATGCGTCCCTGCTTCACCGCCTGCAGGGTGACATAGGTCGTCATCAGCTTGGTGACGGAGGCGGGATGCCACGGATAGGTCGCGTTCTCGGCCTGCAGCACCTTGCCGGTATCGGCTTCGACGAGCAGCAGCGCTTCAGCGCTGGCCGTGCGAGGCGCGGCCACGCCCAGCACGAGTGCTGCGGCGAGGGGGAACCAGTTGAATGACAGCAGGCGGCGCGATGCGAAGTGAAACTGCACTATCCGATTCCGGTCCTTTGCGGCCCGCCTGCAGTGCTCCGGCACCGCGCGCAGCAATTCTTGGATTTGAGGTTCGGGGCTCTCGTGTCGGTCTGCCGTCACGCGGCGACAGCAGCAAACCTATACCGGTCGAGAGCATCAGAACAGTGGCGAGCCGGTTAAATCGGTGATGAAAGGGGCCAAATTTCGACCGGTTCTCCAAAGACATCAAAGGGGTTCGGCGGCATCGGGCAGGCCCATGCTGGCGCGTGCGTCCTCCTGGACCATGAACTGGGCGGCGGCCAGACTGGCGAAATAGCCGCCTTGCATCACGAGTTCATCGAAAGTTCCCGCTTCGATCACGCGGCCGTTCTCGAATACCAGAATGCGCGTCGCATTGCGGATGGTGGACAGCCGGTGCGCGATCACGAAGGTGGTGCGGCCCTTCATCACTTCATCGAGAGCGACGTTCAGCTTGGCCTCGGTCACGGCATCGAGCGCGCTGGTGGCCTCGTCAAGGATCAGGATCGGCGGGTCCTTCAGCAGCGCGCGGGCAATCGACAGCCGTTGCCGCTCGCCGCCGGACAGCATGCGGCCACGCTCGCCGGCATTGGTGTTGAAACCGTTGTCGCTGCGCTCGATGAAATCGAGCGCCTGGGCGCGGGCGGCGGCAATCCGCAACTCTTCGTCCGTCGCGTCCGGCTTGCCGACGCGCAGGTTGTCCGCGATGGAGCGGTTGAACAGCAGCGCCTCCTGGAACACGACGCCGATGTTCCGGCGCAGGCCTGACAGGGTGAGGGCGCGGATATCCATGCCGTCGATGGAGATGATGCCGGATTGCGGATCGAAGGCCCGGTGCAGCAGCGCGATGGCAGTTGACTTGCCGGCGCCGGTGGAGCCGACCAGGGCAATGGTCTGGCCGGGCAGGGCGGTGAAGGACAGATCCGCGATGGCCGGCCGCTTGCCGTCATAGGAGAACGACACGTCGTTGAACTCGA
This sequence comes from Tardiphaga sp., assembly GCF_041424195.1. Classification (NCBI taxonomy): domain Bacteria; kingdom Pseudomonadati; phylum Pseudomonadota; class Alphaproteobacteria; order Hyphomicrobiales; family Nitrobacteraceae; genus Tardiphaga; species Tardiphaga sp. Next base: position 7,414 of record NZ_JBGMOE010000230.1, read on the forward strand.
CCATGCCCTGCAGCCGGCCGGGGTCCACGGCATCGATGCGATCACGTACCGCAGGCACGGCATCGAGCACGTTCATGAAGTCACGCAGCCGCGGTGCCTCCATGAAGATGGTGTTGATGAAGGAGACCACCTGTTCGAGCTTCTGGATCAGCATCGTCGCGAAAGAGACGAACATCACGATCTCGCCCACGGTGGTGAGGCCCTGCTGATGCAGCGCGATGCCGACGGTGAAGATCGCCAGCACGGTGATGGTGGTGGAGGCGCGCGTCATCACCGAGACCAATGCCCACCATGACAGAACCGGCATCTGCTTTTCGAGCAGCTGGCTGGAGACGCCGCGCAGGCCCTGCACCTCGGCATCGATGCGCGTGAAACTCTGCACCAGCGCGACATTGCCCAGCGCATCGGAAGCGCGGGCGGAGAGGTCGCCGTAATGTTCCTCGACGTCGCTCTGCATGCCCGACGTCTTGCGCACGACCATGGTGGTCAGCACGGTGAACACGACGCACAGGATCACGAGCAGGATCGCCAGCCGCCAGTTCAGATAGATCGACAGCGGCAGCAGCACGAACAGCGAGACGATGGAGGCGAAATGTTCGCGGAAGAAGCCGAGCCAGACGCGCCACAGCGCATCGGTGCCGGCCAGCATCACTTTCATCAGGCGTCCTGAATGCGTGCCGGTGTGGAAGGTCAGCGGCAATTGCATGATGTGTTCGAAATAATCGGTCAGCACCGCCTGGCGCTGGCGATGCGCGAGGCGATCCGCATGAAGGGCCACCACCGCCCCGCAGACGATGGTGAACAGGCCGAACGCGACCCATGCCGCCAGCAGCGGCCAGGGCGACGCGCTGTCCGTCTGCATCGCCGCCGTCGAGAGATTGCCGGAGAGCACGTCGATGATCCGGCCGAACAGCACCGGCTCGGCGAATTGGGCGCCGGCCAGCAGCAGATTGGCGCCCGCAAGCATCCAGCCGAGGCGCTTCTCCTTGCCGAGCAGCTCCAGCACACGGGTGTAAAGACGGATCATGGGAGGTCACTCAGCGCAGCGCGAACGGGACAACCGATTGCGCATAGTCTAGGCGGGGACGGCAGCCGAATACAGCTTCGGGAAAAGTTGTTCAGTTGAACTTCTTCAGTTGGTCTCTTCAGTTGATCTTGCGGCCGACCGAGCCCGGCAGGAAGCTGTCGTCGAAGATGTCGGCGGCGGAAGGGCGCTTCTTGAAGGTAAAATCCTCGGCGATCTCGATGAGCGACGCTTCAAAGCGTGCGGCGTCGATGCCGCCCAGCCCGTCACGGCGGACATCGTCGGTCAGGATATTGTCGGCAATGGCGGTGCGCAGCCGCGCCAGTTCGAGCTCGCGCGAACCACTCTCCATCTGGGTCATGACGTCGGTGATCGCCATGGCCGGGTCCCTGATCGCCAACTGCGTCCCTGCGGTGACGGCGCGAATGAACGCTTTCACGGCCTCGGGCCTGGCGGCAGCGAATTTCGGATTGACGATCAGCGCGAGGCCATAGGCGGCGGAGCCGAATTCGGCAAAGCGAAATACTGCGAGATCGTCGGCGGGGACGCCGCGGTCGCGCAGGTTGACCGCCGAGAGATAGGAGAAGCCGGTGACCGCATCGACCTGGCCGGCCGACAGCATCGGCTCGCGCACCGCGGCGCTGATCTTTTCCTGCTTCACGGCGGCAAGCTTGATGTTGTTGCGCTTGGCCAGCGCCGGCCACAGCCGGATCGCAAGATCGCGGTCAGCGACCCCAAGCACTTTCCCTTCAAGGCTGCCGAGCGAGATCACACCGCGGCTCTTGCGGGCGACGATGGCATAGGGTGCGACATTGAGCAGGACGAAGACGGCTTTCACCGTCGCGGCATCTGACTCGCCGCGATAGCGGATCAAGGCATTGAGATCGGCCAGCGCCATGTCGCTGGCACCGGAGGCGACCCGCGCGATGGCCTCCTTCGATCCTGCGGCGACGGTGGTGGTCACATTCAGGTTCTCGGCCCGGTAAAGTCCGCGGGCGTCGGCCAGCACGAAGGGCGCAGCAATCGCGTCGATTGCGCGATCGAGCGCGAACTGGATGCTGGCGGGCGTCTTGTCGTCGTCTGCGGCGGCCCGTCCCGAAGATGCGCAAAAAGCCACGGAGCCCAGCGCACTCAGCGAGAGGAGGACATGCCGTCGGGAAATGTTGGTCGCGTTTCTGGGCATCAAGATACTTAACGACTGACGGATCGGCAGTTACCCCGCCGGGCATGTCTGATTGATGGCGCCACGGTGCGACATCTTGCGCGTCGTTTCTACCTGTAAAACGCTGAACGGGAGATGACTGCCCTGATTTGAACACCGATCGTTCAGCTGCCGTTGGGGTTGGGGAACTCATAGTGCCCGAAGTGGTTGGCTAGCTGAGGCCCGCAGGGCCAGACGACCACGGAGGACATTGAGATGTTCGTACGAAATGGATTGTTCAAGTCGACTGGCCGCGCCGCCATCGTGGCGACAGTTGCGGCCATGACGATCTCGGCAATTGCGCCGACCGGAGCATTCGCAGCGACTGCAAAGAGCACGAGTCAGGTCGCGGCCACGCACGGCACCAGCGACGCCACTGATTTCAGCAGCGCGCGCCGTCGCCATTATCGCGGTGGCGGCAATGCTGCCGGCCTCGCGGCCTTTGGCGCCATCGTCGGCACCATTGGCGCAATTGCCGCCACGCAAAGCCGCCGCGACTATTACTACGATAACGGTCCGGGCTATGGTTATTACGGCGGTGGCCCAGCCTATTATGGCGGCGGCCCGGTCTATTACGGCGGAGGCCCGTATCGCGGCTATGGCGGTGGCTATGGGTATGACAATTCCCGTCGTATGACCTGGTAATTGTGCGATCGGTCACAGATCGTCATCGAACTGTCACGTCACTATCAATCGCCGGTCGCGTCCGCGGCCGGCGGTTGTCGTTGTCGCAGACACTTGAGGGCCAGGCGTTAACGCGCTGGCCACGGCTTTGAGATAGTGTAGTTGAATGAGTGATTCGCTCGACCGGCTTTATCAGGCGGTGATCGCGGCCAAGGATCTCGATCCGTCGGTCTCGCGAACGGCCCGGCTTTATCAGCAGGGACCGGAAAAGATGGCGAAGAAGCTGGCCGAGGAGGCCATCGAGGTCGTCATCGATGCGATCAACCGCAAGCCCGACGCCGTCATTCGCGAAAGCGCCGATCTTCTCTATAATTTGACCGTATTATGGGCGGCTGCGGGTGTACGCCCGGAACAGGTCTGGGCTGAGATGAGCCGGCGCGAGGATATGCTCGGTATCGCCGAAAAGCTTCCGAAGCCACCGAAACGGCCCAAATCCATCGAGCAAAACGCTGCGCGGCGACCAATTGTCGCGTTGGAAGGTCGTCGCCTGCGCAAGTTGAGCTGAGCTTTTCGTCTCGCGCGTGTCAGCCCGGCCATAGACAAATCGGCGTCAGGATGGTTCATCGCGGACCATGCTCAGACGAATGTATGATTGGTGCATCGACGCCGCCCACAAGCCCTATGCCCTCTGGATTCTGGGTATCGTGTCGTTCGCGGAAAGTTCGTTCTTTCCGGTGCCGCCGGATGTGATGCTGATTCCGATGGCGCTGGCCCGGCCGCAGAAGGCCTGGCTCTATGCCGGCCTCTGTACGCTGACCTCGGTGGCCGGCGGCGTGGTGGGGTATCTCATCGGCGCAGTGTTGTATGACTCGGTCGGCCAATGGGTCATTCATTTCTATGGCTACGGCGACAAGGTCGAGGCATTCCGCGCTGGCTATGCCGAATATGGCGCATGGATCATCCTGCTGAAGGGGCTGACACCGATCCCCTACAAGCTTGTCACCATCACGTCAGGTTTCGCCAACTACAATATCTGGATGTTTGTCGCGCTGTCGGTGGTTGCCCGGGGCGTGCGCTTCTATGTCGTGGCCGTCCTGCTCAACCGGTACGGCGTGTGGATTCGCGAGACCATCGAGAAGCGGCTGGGTCTGTGGGTGGGGCTGGGCGTCGGCGTGCTGGTGCTCGGCTTCATCATTGCATTCCGACTCTTCTAGATCAGGATGCTTCCCCCGGCGCAGGTGTCGGGATACGTTTCGCATCATGTCTGATTTGACCCGTCTGCTGGCTCCGGTAACCCGCAACTGCGTCGTCGCTGCAACCGCCGCGCTGGCCGTCGGCGCAGCCACCGTGTGTGCCTGGTCGCAGGCCATGCAGCAGCAGCCGGCACCGCAGAAGTCGATCACGATTCAGGTTGTGCCGGCTCCCTCGACGGCATCCCCGCCTGCAGCGGCTCTCGCGCCCGCTCCGATGGCTGAACAGGCGCCGCCGCCGTCACCGCCGCCGGCGCCCGAGAATCCCGGCCTGTTCAACGAGATCGGCAAGCTGTTCAAGAATTCCACCTCGCTGCTGCCGTCGCTGCCCGCCATGCCCTCGCTGGGGACTGACAGCCTGACCAAGCTGAACACGGTGGTGAAGGGCCGGATGGCCTGCCCGGTCGCGGCCAATGGCGCGCCGGACTGCAAGGCGGCCTCCGACAAACTCTGCCAGAGCAAGGGTTTCAAGGAAGGCAAGAGCCTCGACACCGACGCAGCGCAAAGCTGTTCGCCCAAGGCCATGATCCCCGGCCGCACGCCGGAGCCGGGTGATTGCAAGACGGAGAATTACGTCACCCAGGCGCTCTGCCAATAGGTCTATGCCGGCAACAGTCCTGCTGCGCGATAGCTCTCTATCAGCGTGTCAAAGAGCGAGATATCCGCGCGGCCTCGGGCCATCAGCTGGGCGCCGACAATGGCGGCGAAGATGGCGCGGGCGCGCCGCTCGCTCTCTTCAGGGCTTGCCGCTGTCGCTGCGGTGAGAACCCTGCCCAGCCATGCCACGTTGATATCGGTGAAGGTCCGAACCTCTTTTTTCACAGGTTCCGGCAGGTCGTCATATTCGGCAGCCATGAAGCTGCAGAGGCACATGCGATTGTTGTTTTCGAGCGCCTTGCGAAAGGTCTCGGGATATTGGCGCAGGCAGAGCAGGGGATCCGCGGCCTCGGCGAGCAGCGCCTCCAGAGAGGCGGCTGAATCCTCCCAGTAGCGCCTGGCGACGGCGGCACCGAGATCGGCCTTGCTCGGGAAGTGATGGTAGATGCTCGCAGCCTTGATGCCGACCTCTGCCGCAAGATCGCGGAAGTTCAGGCCGCCATAGCCGTGCGCCTGCGCGGTCCGCTTCGCTGCCGTCAGGATGGCTTCCCTGGAATTCGAACTCATATCCCGGCCTCACAACCCCGTGTCTGTATCTACCAAGTGGTAGATAGGCGTTGACGCCTGTAAATCAAAGCCGTAAATATGCCTACCAACTGACAGGTAGGATAAACGATGAATACTCAGATCTCCGATGGCGATGCGATCCCGATGATGACGATTCACGATTGGCACACCGGCCCCTATCCCGGACGGGTCCGGATCGCTCTGGCGGAGAAGAACCTTCAGTCGCGCGTCCGGTTCGTGTCGGTCGATCTCTGGAAAGGCGAGCACAAAACGCCCGAATTCCTCGCCAAGAACTATTCAGGCACGCTGCCGGTGCTCGAACTCAACGACGGCACTTTCATTGCCGAATGCACGGCCATTACCGAATATCTCGACGCGCTTGACGGCGCCCCCGTGCTCACCGGGAGGACGCCGCGCGAGAAGGGCATGATCCACATGATGAGCAAGCGTGCCGAGCTGGAGCTGCTCGACGCCATTAGCGTCTATTTCCATCACGCAACGCCAGGGCTCGGACCCCATGTCGAGATCTATCAGAATGCCGAATGGGGTTTCCGTCAGCGCGACAAGGCGCTCAGGGGCATGGCGTATTTCGACGGGGTGCTGAAAAAGCAGCCGTTTATTGCCGGCGCGTTTTTCTCCATGGCCGATATCACGGTGATTGGCGGTCTGATCTTCGCCGGACTCGTGAAGCTCGAAGTACCTGCAGAGTGCGCGGCGCTTCAAGCATGGTACGCAAGGATGAACGAGCGCCCAAGCGTCAAGAACCGTGTGACGATGTCAGATCCCGCCGGAGCGTCCGTCTGAAGTCATTGCCAATGAATGCTCGATGATCCGGGGCAGCCTCAACCGTCCAGGTTGATGGGATACCGCTCGGCGCCTGGACTTTTTCTCCCGCAGCGCAATTGCCATCCGCCCCCCGCTTCTGGCATCGTCCGCCCGCACCCGGATCGACCGGGGGCGGGCGCGCGCGATTGCGTACCAATCAAGAAAAGAAGTCGAGGATTTTCCATGTCGATGCCGGCATTGTTCAAGAACCGCCTGTCGCTGCCCGTGATCGGTTCGCCGCTGTTCATCATTTCGGTGCCGGATCTCGTCATAGCGCAGTGCAAGGCCGGTATCGTCGGCTCGTTTCCCGCGTTGAATGCGCGTCCGGCGGCGCTGCTCGATGAGTGGCTGCACCGGATCAAGGAAGAACTCGCCGCGCATGACAAGGCGCATCCGGATCGGCTCTCCGCGCCATTCGCGGTCAACCAGATCGTGCACAAGTCCAACAACCGGCTCGAGCAGGACTTGGCGCTTTGTGAAAAGCATAAGGTGCCGATGATGATCACCTCGCTTGGCGCACGCGAAGAACTCAATCAGGCGGCCCATGCCTGGGGCGGCATCGTGTTTCATGACGTCATCAACCAGCGTTTCGCGCACAAGGCGATCGAGAAGGGCGCTGACGGCCTGATCCTCGTGGCTGCCGGCGCCGGCGGTCATGCCGGCGAAATCTCGCCGCTGGCTTTCGTGGCCGAGACCCGCAAGTGGTTTGACGGCCCGATCGCGCTGTCGGGCGCCATCGCCAACGGTCGCGCCATTCGCGCCGCGCGTATCCTCGGTGCCGACTTCGCCTATATCGGCTCGGCCTTCATCGCCACCACCGAGGCCAATGCGGTGCCGGGCTACAAGAACATGGTTGCGTCGTCGGCTGCGGAAGACATCGTCTATTCGAATCTGTTCACGGGCGTGCACGGCAACTATCTGAAGCCGTCCATTATCGCCGCCGGCATGGATCCGGACAACCTGCCGGAGTCAGATCCGACCAAGATGAATTTCGGTACCGACGCCAGTGGCGAGCGCGCCAAGCCGAAGGCCTGGAAGGAAATCTGGGGCAGCGGCCAGGGCATCGGCAGCGTCGACAGGGTCGTGCCCGTCGCAGAACTCGTGGCGCGCTTCAAGAAGGAATACGACGAAGCGATCGATCCGCCGCTGTAAGGTCTTTGCTGCGTAGGGTGGGCAAAGCGAAGCGTGCCCACCACGCCGATCGAAGGTGGGCACGGCGCAAGAGCGCCTTTGCCCACCCTGCAAATATCATCAAGCACGGACTTCCAAACAATGGACGCCATCTATCGCGTGGACGGCAATCATGTCGTCACCAGTCCGCATGCCGCGGGGCCGTGGAATGAGACCATGCAGCATGGCTCCGCGCCGTCGGCGCTGGTGACGTGGCTTGCCGAGCAGATGCCGACGGCGAGCCCGATGCATGTGACGCGCGTCACCATCGATCTGCTGCGGCCGGTGCCGGTCGCGCCACTCACTTTCGAGACCGAAGTGCTGCGCGAGGGCCGCAAGATACAGCTCGTCGGCGTCAGACTGATGGCGAACGGCACCGTCGTGGTGCGTGCGACGGTGCTGAAGATCAGGGCGGAGGCGCAGCCGCTGCCGCCGGAGATTGCCGATTCGCCGGTCACGGTGCCGCCGCCGGATCAGGGCGGATTGCTGGAGCCGCGTTACGCGAGCAGTCCCTTCGTCACCGGCATGAGCATTCGCGCTGTCCGTGGTGGCTTCCTGTCCCTGGGGCCGGGCGCGATCTGGTACCGGGCCAACCGGCCGATCGTCGAAGGCGCCGGCCTTTCGCAGGTGATGCGCGCGGTGATAGCGGCAGATTTCAGCAACGGCTCCTCGCCGGTGCTGAGTTTCGACGACTGGACCTTCCTGAATGCCGATCTCACGGTGAGCCTGTCACGTCCGCCGGTGGGCGACTGGATCCTGCTCGATGGTGAAAGCTGGATCGGGCCGGATGGCGCCGGCCTCGCGGCCTCCAAGCTCGCCGATATCCATGGCTATTTCGGCCGGGCGGTGCAGAGCCTGGTGATCGAGAAGCGCTGACCGCCCACGCTCCGGCCCCGGCGAATTATTTTCGGGTTGGCTGGGAACCGATTGATATTGCCCCGGTTATCGCGCGTCAGGGGGCGGTATGGGTTCGACGCACGTGCAAGACGATAAAGCCAGGACCGGCATCTGGGGATTGGATAATATCCTCTCCGGCGGATTCTCCCGAGGTCACATTTTTCTGGTCGAAGGCGCGCCCGGTACGGGAAAGACCACCGTAGCCCTGCAGTTCCTGCTGGAGGGCATGCGGGTCGGCGAAACATGTCTCTACATCACGCTCTCCGAGACCGATCGCGAGTTGCGCGCCGGCGCAGCATCTCATGGCTGGACTCTCGACAAGGGCATTGAAGTTTTCGAACTCCTGCCACCGGAAAGCCTGCTCGACGAGGATCAGCAGCAGAGCCTGCTCTATTCGTCGGATCTCGAACTCGGCGAAACCACCAAGCAGATATTCGAGGCGGTGGAGCGCACGCAGCCGAGCAGGGTCGTCCTGGACAGTCTGTCCGAAATCCGGCTGCTGGCACAAAGTTCTCTGCGCTATCGCCGTCAGATCCTGGCCATCAAACATTACTTCGCGCGATTCGGCACCACGGTGATGATGCTCGACGACCTCACGGCCGAAGTTGCCGACAAGACGGTTCATAGCGTCGCCCACGGCGTGTTGCGGCTGGAAGAGCTGGCGCCCTCCTATGGCGCCGAGCGCCGGCGTGCGCGCGTGATCAAGTATCGCGGCGTCAAGTTTCGCGGCGGATATCACGACGCCACCATCACCACAGGCGGCCTCAATATCTTTCCGCGGCTGGTCGCATCCGAATTCCGGAACAGCATGGATCGCATGACCAAGTCGAGCGGCATTGCGCAACTCGACCAGCTGCTGGGCGGCGGTATCGAGACCGGTTCGAGTACGCTGATTCTCGGGCCCGCCGGCACAGGCAAGTCACTCGTGGCGATCGTCAATGTGGTCGCGGCCGTCAAACGCGGCGAGAAGGCGGCCATGTTTATCTTCGACGAGGAGCTTGGACTGCTGTTCGATCGCATGAAGGGGATCGGAATCGATCTTGCCGCCATGCAGGCGAGCGGTCATCTGTTCGTCGAACAGGTCGATGCTGCTGAATTGTCGCCGGGTGAATTCGCGCATCGCGTCCGTCGTCAGATCGACGAGCACGAGATCAAGACCGTCGTGATCGACAGTCTCAACGGCTATCAGGCCTCGATGCCGGAAGAAAATTCGCTGATCCTGCACATGCATGAGCTGCTGCAATATCTCAACCGCACGGGTGCCGCGACGTTCATGACGGTGGCGCAGCACGGCCTCGTCGGCGACATGAAGGCGCCGGTGGACGTCACCTATCTCGCCGATACCGTGATCCTGCTCCGTTACTTCGAAGCAAGCGGCAGCGTTCGCCGTGCGATGTCCGTGATCAAGAAGCGAACCGGTGCGCATGAGTCGACCATTCGCGAGTACCGGATCGACGGGCGAGGCCTCACGATCGGCGCGCCGCTCAGCGAATTCCAGGGCGTGTTGCGCGGCGTACCCATTTACAACGGTCAAAGCTCTCTGCTTGAGGGAACCTCGGCGTGAAACCGGGGCGTTCCTCCGAGCGCGCCGTCATCCTTGCTCCGACAGGGCGCGATTCTGCAGTGGCTGCGGCATTGATCCGCGAGGCCGGTTTTTACGCGCAGTCCTGCGCGGATTTTCCGGCGCTCCTCGAGGAGATCAAGGGCGGCGCCGGTGTCGCCGTCATCGCCGACGAGGCGATCAAGACCATCGATCTGCGCGGTCTTGGCCACTGGCTGCACGATCAGCCGTCATGGTCCGATTTTCCCATCGTGCTGCTGACGCGTCAGGGCGGCGGACCGGAGCGCAATCCGGATGCCGCGCGGCTCGGACAGTTGCTGGGCAATGTGACGTTCATCGAGCGTCCGTTTCACCCGACCACATTGATTTCGGTCGTCGGCTCAGCCGTCCGCGCGCGCCGGCGTCAATATCAGACGCGCGCCATTCTCGAAGACCTCGGCGACAGTCAGGGATTGCTGCAGACGGCGCTCGATGCGGGACGGCTCGGGACGCTCGAACTGCATCTGCCCGAACTTCGGCTTGAGGTCTCGGATACGACCAAGGCATGCTTCGGCCGCCGGCCGGATCAGTCATTCACGTTCAGCGAGTTGCAGGCCGCGGTTCATCCCGATGATCGTGAACAACGCCAGCAGGCACTCGACGCGACGCTGATGGCCGGCGCGGATTACAATGTCGAATACCGCAATATCTGGCCGGACGGCTCGGTGCATTGGGTCGAGACGCGTGCGCGCATGGTCCGTGGGGCTGACGGCAAGCCGAAAACGCTGGTCGGCGTCTCCGTCGATATCACGGCGCGAAAATCTGCCGATATCGATCGCGACAATTTGCTGGCGCAACTGACGGCGGAGCGGTCCGCGCTTGCCGAGCTCACGGCGACGCTCGAACAGCGCGTCGAGGAACGCACCAATGAGCTGATGAAGGAAGTCGCGGCGCGCGAGAAGGCGCAGGACCAGTTGCGCCAGGCGCAGAAGATGGAGACCATCGGCCAGCTCACGGGCGGCGTCGCGCACGACTTCAACAATCTGCTGATGGCCGTGATGGGTAATCTGGATCTGCTGCGCAAGCGCATGCCGGACGACCCGCGGCTGAAACGTCTCGTCGATGGCGCGATGCAGGGAGCCGAGCGCGGCGCGTCGCTGACGCAGCGGCTATTGGCCTTTGCACGGCAGCAGGATCTGAAAGCCGTGGCTGCCGATTTGGGCGCGCTGGTTCGCGGCATGATCGATCTACTGGAACGTTCGCTCGGGCCGCGCGTGGCGCTGCGGCTGGATATTCCCGGCGATCTGCCGCGGGCGCGGATCGATCCCAACCAGCTCGAACTGGCGATTCTGAATCTCGCGATCAATGCGCGCGACGCCATGCAGGACGGCGGCTCCATCGATATCAGGGTGAAGAAGCACCAGGTCGGCAAGGGCGACCCGGTTCTGAAGCCCGGCGATTATCTCAAGGTGTCGATTATCGACGATGGCGCCGGCATGTCGCCGGAGACGTTGAAGAAGGCGATCGAGCCATTCTTCTCCACCAAGCCGGTTGGCAAGGGCACCGGTCTTGGTTTGTCCATGGTGCATGGACTGGCCGTGCAGCTCGGCGGCACGCTCGATCTCTCGAGCGTCGTCGGCAAGGGAACGACGGCGACCCTCGTGCTGCCGGTCACCGACAAGGCGCCGGAGGCGGCCGATACGGCCAATGTCATGCGCCATGCCGCGCGCTCTGCCGTGATCCTGTTCGTCGATGACGATCCTCTCATCGCGATGTCGACGACGGAGATGCTGGAGGACCTCGGCCATCGCGTGATCCCCGCGAATTCGGGGCTGCATGCGCTGGAGATTCTGAAAAGCGATGAGCCGCTCGATCTGATGATGACGGATCATGTGATGCCCGGCATGACGGGCATCGAGCTGGCGGCTTATTCCCGCGAAATGCGGCCGTCGCTGCCGATCCTGCTCGCCACCGGCTATGCGGATTTGCCGGAAGGCGCTCAGCTCGACCTGCCGCGGCTTGCCAAGCCGTATCATCAGGATCAGCTCCGGGATCGGCTCGATCAGCTGCTGGGCTGAGCCGTGCCGGCAGGGTGGTATCAATCTGCCAGCGCCGCAGCAAAATTAACCATTCGTTAAATCCTGTGGAACCAACAATGCCTCAGTCGGGAATCAAACCGATTCAGGGGCCAGCATGGATATCGAAGCCTATTTCGCGAAGACGCCGGCTACGATCGAGGAGATCAAGGCACGCGTGGCCGCAGCTTTCGGTCGTCACCCCCTGTGTCGCGACGTACGGTTCGACATCGTCAGCACGCCCCGCACCGGCAAGGGCGCGAACTGGACCATCAGCATGCAGTCGGTCGCCCCGGACGCGCTGTGGGAAGCTTCCGATATCGTCAGCGATATCCAGGAAGCCTACGTTCTCGCCAACGCTGCCTGAACGTCTAGAGTACTATCGCACCGTTGCAGCATGGTTAGGCCTTAATTAATCTCCATTTGTGAGGACGATACCTCAGGGGTTCCTCAATTGCGGAGACTGGCTTGACGCGCGCGCTGACCCTTCTTGTGCTGGGCTGTCTGCTGCTGACCGGCGTGGCCGTCGCGAGCATTCTCGGCCGCGACAGCATCCCATCGCTGTCCTATGACGACAGCGCCGCACAGAACTCGGTCGCGGTTTCGCGCGGTCCCGTGTCCAACACCCAAGGCAAGAAGGACAAGCTGGCGGTCGCCGGCGCCGTGATGGCGTCGCTCGATCCGCAGCAGGTCCCGGGCGTCCAGACTCCTGCGGTAGATGGCAGTCCGTTGCGCCAGGCCTTTGCATCCGACAGTCCGATCGAAGCGCCCGGCGCGACGGTGCTTGCGCCGATCGTGGTGCCGCAGCCCGCCGCCAAGCCCAAGGCTGCTGCCAAGCCGGCGCAGAAAACCTATGCGCTGCTCAGTGATGCGCAGATTTCGGCGATCAAGAGCCGGCTCAATCTGACCGCCTCGCAGGAATCCTATTGGCCTGGGGTCGAAGCGGCGCTGCGCAACGTGGCGCGCAGGATCCACGAGACCAAACAGGCCCGTCCTTCTGCCGGCACTCCGCCGATCGATCCCGACAGCGACGAGGTGCAGCAGCTCAAGTCCGCTGCGATGCCGTTGCTGTTCCAGCTGCGTGAGGATCAGAAGCGCGAAGTCCGTGCACTGGCGCGCATGATCGGACTCGAAAAGGTCGCGTCCGCGATCTGAGCGTCTGTCACATGCGGCCCGTCGGCGACGCATGACTGTCACAACCCGCAACGCAATACGCATGCGCCACCAAAAAAATTTGCCTGAGGCTCTCCGACAGTGAAGCCGATCAACGATAGGCTCGCCGAATGGGCAGCGCGGTAGCGCCCGGCCCAAATGATCCGCAAATTGCCAACGCGCATGGTCTCGCATTTCGCGTCAACGATCCGCCGTGGATCATCGGGCACCCTCGGCCCGGACAAGGGCATCGGCTTCTTTGCGCGCACATCGATCAGCCCGTCCGATCGCAATCTGATCAGCTTCTATCTCGATGGAGGCATTCAGGTCTCAGGTTTTTCGGCGGAGCGGCCCGACGACAGGTTCGGCATCGCCATGACCTATGCACGCATTTCGGATGGTGCGCGCGGGCTTGATCGTGACGTCCAGCTTTTCACCGGCATTCAATCGCCGATTCGCGATTTCGAAGCCGTGCTGGAAATGACTTATCTCGCAATGGTCGCGCCGGGCGTGGCGGTGCAGCCGGTGTTTCAATATGTGATGCATCCCGCTGGCGGCGCCGTCGATCCCAACGATGCCACGCAGACGAAGCGTATCAAGGACGCCGCAGTGTTCGGCGTCCGCACCACCATCAATTTCTGAAATGACTCAGCAGGCCGCTTCAGCCGGTGTCTTGGTGAGACCGGCTGCGGCGTCGGCGATCATCTCATAGGACTTGAGCCGCGTGGCGTGGTCGTAGACGTCCGAGACGATCATCAGTTCATCCGCGCCGGTCTCCTCAACCAGCGCAGCGATGCCGGCGCGAACCGTCTCCTTCGAGCCGATGATCGAACGACGCAGCATCCCCATCGCCTGCATCTTCTCGGCCGGCGACCAATAGGTTTCGATATCGTCGATCGGCGGCGCGCTCAGCCCGCGGGTGCCGCGGAACATGTTGGTGAACGACATCTGCTGCGTGGTCCACAGCCGCTTCGCCTCGGCATCGGTGTCGGCGGCGATGATGTTGACGCCGACCATCGCATGGGGCTTCGCCGACTGCTCGGATGGTTCGAAGTGCTGGTGATAGATCTGCAGGGCCTGCAGCAACTGGTCGGGCGCGAAATGCGAGGCGAAAGCATAGGGCAGGCCGAGGGCCGCGGCGAGCTGCGCGCCATAGGTCGAGGAGCCGAGGATCCATAGCGGCACGTCGGTGCCTGCGGCAGGCACCGCCTGCAGGCGCTGGTTCGGACCAGCGGGGGCGAAATAGGCCTGCAGCTCCTGGACGTCTTGCGGGAAATTGTCTGAATTCTGCAGCGAGCGGCGCAGCGCCCGCATGGTCATCTGGTCCGTGCCGGGTGCGCGGCCGAGGCCGAGATCGATGCGGCCGGGAAACAGCCGGGCCAGTGTACCGAACTGTTCGGCGATGACGATGGGGGCATGGTTCGGCAGCATGATGCCGCCGGCGCCGACGCGAATGGTCTTGGTGCCCGCCGCGATATGGCCGATCACCACCGAGGTGGCCGCGCTGGCGATGCCAACCATGTTGTGATGTTCGGCCACCCAGAAGCGCTGATAGCCCCATTTTTCCGCATGGCCGGCCAGATCCCGGGAATTGTCGAGCGCGCCGCGCGCGTCGGTATCCTGGGTGACGCGGACGAGGTCGAGAATCGAAAGTGCGGTCATGACGGGGCTCCCATTGCCCTCGGCATGTGGGAACGGCTGCGGCAGATTGCCAGCCGTTTGCATGGCGGGCATGGCTGCCCGGCGTTCCCCCGAGCGGTCAGATCAGACCCGCATGGAAGGCTCGGACGATCGCGGCGCATTCGGCCGGCTTTTCCATCTGCATGAAATGCGAGGCATCAAGCACGGTGGTGAAGGCGAAGCCGCCATCGCGCGCAAAAGCACGCTCCACGTCGACGAACGGGCTGGTTCTCGTCTTTGGCTCCCCGGCGACGAGCTTCACCGGCAGCCTGACGCTGCACATCCGCTCCCAGGCGCCGGGGAGATCCTGCATGGTGAAGATGCTGGCCTCGAATTCCCGGGGGCAGGCGAGTTCATAGAGCTTGCTCTCGTCATTCCAGCGCAGCGTTGAAGAGGCGAGTGCCTGCAGCCCGGCATCGTCAACCCCGGCGAAGGCCGAGCTGCGGCGATAGGACTCGAACAGCTCCTGCACATTCGGAAAGGTCGATCGGCGCTGTGCGGCGCGCGCGATGAGTCTGTCACTGTCCGCGTGGAAGCTCTGGAATTCGGGATAGTGGCTCGGCGGCGTTGCCGGCGGTTCGAAGCCGACGATGCCGATCCACGGCGTCTCATATTCGGCGGCATGCAGCAGGGTCGTCAGGGCGCTCATCGAATGAAATGCGCCGAGGCTCGGCGCCGCGCCGAGTTCGCGGGTGATCCCCTGCATGATCGCCTCATAGTCCCGGATGAGCTGCGGCCAGACATGCGGGATGGGCTGGCGATACGGACTGCTGCGGCCGTGATGACGAAAGTCAAATACAACGGTCTGGTAGTCATCGGTGAAGTGGCGCCAGAAGCTTTGAAAAGCATCGATGGCGAGGCCATTGCCATGGCTGCAGATGATCCGCGGACCTTGTCCGTAAACGCGGACGCTGGCAGTGGCGCCGTCTTCGAGCAAAACCTGAAAAGCGTGCGTCTCGGCCGCAAGGGCCGGAGCGGAAGGCGCATAGTCCATAGGGGGAAGAATCCGTTATATTTTGGAGCAGAAGGCGAAGCTGTCGCATGCTTTGCCGGACCGCAGAGTCTGAGAGACTTTGTCTGAAAGACTTCGCTGCTCACCGTCAGTTCGTACGCAGGTGCAGGATACAAAGCGCGGCGGGGTGGTTCAAGCCACAGCCGGTCATACCAGCTCAGCTGGAACGCCGGAGGATCGCCACCCGCCCGTCGAGCGGGATCGTCGCGTGTCCGTCGGTCACCGGTATGCGCCGCCACTCGGCGTCGTCATTCGGACGGTTGAAGAAGAGCGAAGCGGCGGGACCCTCGACGGCGATGTCGATCGGCTCCGTGGGCAGCGAGATGTCTTCGGCCTTCTCTACATTCCAGCAGCGCACCGCGCGCCACACCGCAAGCAGCGGCTGTCCCTGCGCATCCTGGAACGCGATGTGCCGCAGTTCGGGCGATTGCGCGGCGACGCGAAGCGGTTGGCTGTCGCTGGCGCGGCGTGCGCCCTTCAATGCGGATAGGAGATTCCGGATCGCATGGTAGCCGGGCTTCGGCGAGCCGTCATTGCGGACGAGGCCCCAATGATGCTCTCCGTCATCGGGATTGGTACCGCCATCGAAGAATTCGTAGAGGAATGTCCGGAGAATGCCGAGGCGGAAGTTGTTGAGCAGCAGCCGCGGCAGATAAAGCGCTGCCGCCGTCTCCGACACGCCGGAGGTGCCGGGCTTCACGACATTGCAATAGCCGCATTCGGTTGCCAGTGCGGGTGCGCCGGGTTTGAACGCGTCGCGCATATTGTGCAGATACCAGGACACGGCGGCATAGTCGTTGGTTGTTTCCGGCTCTTGCGCCTTCTGTACATAGGAGTGGATGGCGACGGCATCGCTGAACTGCGCGGCCGGGCGCAGCAGCGCGACATCGGCGGGCTTCCAGTTGATCACGCTGGGCGACAGCAGCGGGAGTTGTTCGGCCGCATAGCGCGCGCGCAGCGCAGCGTGCACTTCGCGCTGATAGTTCACGACCACATTGCTCCAGCCCGGCTTCGCCAGCGGGAGCGACAGGAACCAGTCGCTGTTGCCCTCGTTCTGGCCCTCCATCGCCGAGACGCGCGCGATGCCGAGCGCGGCGAGGTAGGTCATCATCTCCGGCACGGTGTTGGTCGCCGGCGACACCACAATATTGAACAGGATGTTCGCGCGCTCGTTCAGCGCGCGCCAGCGATCGAGGTCGTTGCCCGGCCGCAATTCGTCGCGCAGATGGCGAATGCCTGATGCCGCGAGCAGATCGTGGAAACGGTCGAAATGACTCGCATATGGCTCGCTGCTGATATGCACATTGACGCCGACACTGTCGGTGAACAGGTCGGATGGACCGGGGAGAGGCAGGGCAGCCAATGTTGCCGGCCGCAGCATGATCGACGCCGCGCCTCCGGCCAGCAACGCGCGCCGGTTGAGGCCGGTCATCGCGCGGCGCCGCGCGCCGATAGGACAGAGCACCTCGATCCAGGCAATTGGTTCATGTGGGAAGACTGCTGCCAGAATGAGCCCGAACAACGGCTGGAATGGTGGTCCAGCCGGCGCCGGCGGTGCCGGGCGCGGGCACGATAGCAGAAGCCTGCACGGGGGAAAGCACGCGCATTTCGGCATGAGTTGCGCTGCGATCACAGAGTTAACCGGGAATCAGATCAGGAGATTCAAGGAGCATTAGCGTTTCATCCCCTACGTTCGCCCTCGGATCGAGAATATGGCGGCCGGACAATGCCGCCTGGAGGGCGAGATGAGAACCTTGGGTTCGGCTTTGGACGATCAGAAAGGATTCGGCCAAGGCTTCGACTTCCTGCGCATAGTCCTGGCGACCGGGATCATTGCCTGGCACACCGCGCAGCTCAGCGGCCATCTCGACATGGCGCGGGCGTCGCCTTTCTGGTTTTCCGAATTTCTGCTGGTTCCAATGTTCTTCGCGCTGAGCGGCTTCCTGGTGGCGGGGAGCAGTCTGCGGCTGTCGCCGCAGAGCTTTCTGCTGAACCGCGCTGCGCGCATCGTGCCGGCGCTGGTGGTCGATATCGTCTTCGCGGCATTGCTGATCGGCCCGCTGGTGACTAGCCTGCCATTGAAGGACTATTTCACCAGCAGCGGCTTCCTGAGCTATTTCTTCAATCTCGCCGGCTGGATGCACTACACCTTGCCGGGCGTGTTCGAGAGCAATCCTTCCACCGAGGTCAACGGCGCGCTATGGACGGTGCCGTTCGAGATCTGCTGCTATGTTGTTCTCATCGGATTGATGCTGTCCGGCGCGATGAAAAGCACCAGATGGGTGTCGTTGCTGACTTATGTCGTCCTGATCGCGGGCATCCCGCTGCGGGTGATGGCGACGCAGCTTGCCGATGGCGAACCGTCGGCGCTGAAGATGCTGGCGATGGATCTGTTCTGCAATCGCTCGTCGTTTCTGCTGCCGTCATTCCTGCTCGGTGTTTTGCTTTATCAGAAGCGCTACTCAATCCCGTTCTCTAGAGCGGCCGCGCTTGGCCTGGTCTGTGCGGGCGTTCTCGTCAGCGTCTTCAGCAGCACCGAGGTCGTGTTCGGCAATCCGAGCAGCTACGCGATCGTGCTGCCTTTGCTGGCCTATCTGACGGTTGCAATCGGCTTGTCGCCGATGCCGCGGATTCCGGGATTTGGCGGCGGCGACTATTCGTATGGGCTGTATCTGTACCACGTCCCCTTCCTGCAACTGCTGATCTTCTTCTTTCCGAAGACCTGGAGTGGCGAGTGGTGGTGGACGCTGTTCTTCGCCGGCTACCCGGTCGCGCTGGCGGCTGCCATGTTCTCCTGGCACGTCATCGAATATCCGGTGTTGAAGCTGAGGAAGACCTTTGCGGTCAGGCACCGGCCGGAGGATGCCCCCGACAATCCGCTGCTCCCGATCGCCGCACCGAAGGCGCGGTCCAGTGTGGGCAGATTGGTCTGATGTCGATTGGGAGGCCGCGTGCATGCCTGCCGAAATGGTGCGCCATTCAGAACATAACTACGAACTGCTATATCATTGAAATAAAAGTATAATTTATGCGAACGAAATTTCATCGAGCGTCGACCGGCCGCTATGCGCCGAGACTGTTGAAAAAGTCGAAAATTGGTCGACCTAAAAATTGCGCCAACATCCGCGTGTCATTCGGCCTGCAATATTGACCCCGTAAGCCGGGGGATCGGCGTCCAA
>NZ_JBGMOE010000231.1:0-26202 GCF_041424195.1 Tardiphaga sp.
GCCGGCGTGAAGATGGACTTCAAGGGCGAGATCGTTGAGGAATCCTTTATCCCGCTCGGCACGCTCGACTTCCAGGCCGAACTCTCGAAGATCGCATCGATGAAGCCTGACGCCGTGCTCACCTTCATGCCGGGCGGCATGGGCGTGAACCTCGTCAAGCAGTACAAGCAGGCCGGTCTGCTCGACCGCATCCCGTTCCTGTCGACCTTCACCGTCGATGAATCGACTCTGCCCGCTCAGCAGGATGCGGCGATCGGCATGTTCGGGGGCTCGAACTGGGCACCCAATCTCGATACACCGCAGAACAAGAAGTTCGTGGCGGAATACGAGAAGGCCTATAACAGCGTGCCGGCGACCTACGCCTTCCAGTCCTATGACGCGGCGATGCTGATCAACAGCGCCGTCACTGCCGTGAAGGGTGACCTCTCGGACAAGGCCAAGGTGGCTGCAGCCATGAAGAAGGCTGACTTCCCGTCGATACGTGGCAGCTTCAAGTTCAGCAACAACGGCTATCCCGTTCAGGACTTCTTCCTGACCAAGGTCGCCAAGCGCGCTGACGGCAAGTTCCAGACCGAGATCGTCGAGAAAGTGTTCTCGAACTATGGCGATCACTACGCCAAGGACTGCGCCGCGCAGTAACCGCCCTGGCGATCACTCATCACCGGGCCGTTGCCGCGAAGGCGGGACGGCCCGGTGTTTTATCGGCCCGTGTTTATCTCAGTATAGAAACCAAGTTATCTGATGACCCTCACGCTTGCCCTCGTCCAGATCCTGAACGGCCTGCAGTTCGGATTGATCCTGTTCCTGATCGCCGCCGGCCTGACGCTGGTGTTCGGCGTCATGGACTTCATCAATCTTGCACATGGCGTGCAGTACATGGTCGGCGCCTATCTGGTCGCCGCCTTCACCGCCATGACCGGCAGCTTCGTCGCCGGCCTTGCACTGGCATTGCCTGCCGCCCTGATTTTCGGGCTGCTGCTGGAGGTCCTGATCTTTCGACATCTGTATGATCGCGACCATCTCGATCAGGTACTCGCGACCTTTGGCGTCATCATCTTCCTCAATCAGGCCGTCAAATACATCTGGGGCGCAGCGCCGCTGAACGTCGCGATCCCCGATGCACTATCGGGCGCGATCGAGATTACCGACGGCATGCTGTATCCGGTGTGGCGCCTCGTCATCATCGCCGTCGGTCTGGCCGTTGGTCTCGCGCTGTATCTCGTCGTCAATAAAACCAAGCTCGGCATGCTGGTGCGCGCCGGCGCCAGCAATGCGGCCATGGTCTCCGCACTCGGCGTCAATATCCGCCTGCTGTTCACCATCGTGTTCGGCGTCGGCGCCATGCTCGCGGGCTTTGCCGGCGCCATGGTGGCCCCGATCCTTTCGGTCGAACCAGGCATGGGCGACAATGTGCTCATTCTGGCCTTCGTGGTCATCGTCATCGGCGGCATCGGCTCGATCCGCGGCGCCTTCATTGCGGCACTGCTGATCGGCCTCGTCGATACGCTCGGACGTTTCTTCGCGCCGACGCTGCTCAAGCTGCTGCTCGACCCCGCCGCAGCCAGCCAGACCGGCCGCGCCGTTGCGCCGATGCTGATCTACATCCTGATGGCTGCGGTTCTGTTCTTCCGGCCATCCGGCCTGTTCCCGTCCAAGCAGTAACGGGAGCGAACCATGAACAATCTCGTCGACCTCGGCGCCCCAGCTACCCCTGCTCTCGTAACGCCGCCCCGAGCCAGCCGTGCTTATGTGCTGCCGTTGATCGTGTTCGCGATCTTCGCCCTTGTGCCGCTCTCCGCGCTGTGGGGCTCGCAGAGCTTCATCCTCGCGCTGGTCACGCGCATCATGATCCTGGCGTTGGCCGCCATGTCGCTCGATCTGTTGATCGGCTACGGCGCCATGATCTCGTTCGGTCATGCCGCCTATGTCGGCCTCGGCGCCTACAGCGTCGCGATCCTGGCCAGCCATGGAATCACCGACGGCTTCATCCAGCTCGCGGTGGCGCTCGGTGTCTCGCTCATCTTCGCTCTCTTCACGGGCGCAATCTCGCTGCGGACCAAGGGCGTCTACTTCATCATGATTACGCTGGCTTTCGGCCAGATGCTGTTCTTCCTTGGCACCTCGCTGGCAGCCTATGGGGGCGATGACGGGCTGACGCTTGCCTCGCGCAGCGTGTTCCTCGGCTCGAAGTTCATGAAGAACGACGTGGCGATGTATTATGTCGCTTTCGGTGTGCTGCTCGGCGCCTATCTCCTGCTCCGCGCCCTCGTCGCGTCGCGTTTCGGCCGGGTGCTGCGCGGCATTCGCGAGAATCCGGTACGCATGGAAGCGATCGGCTTTGCGCCCTATCGCTATCAGCTCACCGCCTATGTCATTGCCGGCATGATCGCCGGTGTGTCAGGCTTTCTGCTCGCCAACCAGACCGAATTTGTCAGCCCGGCCTATGCGACCTGGCAGCGCTCCGGCGACCTGATTTTCGTGCTTGTCCTTGGCGGCCTCGGCTCGTTGCATGGCGCCATCATCGGCGCAGCCGTGTTCAGCCTGCTGGCGGATATCCTGTCGCATTACACCGAGAACTGGGCACTGATCTTCGGACCCATCCTGATCCTCGTCGTGCTCTACGCACGCGGCGGCATCACCGGACTGTTCTGGAGCAAGTCATGAGCCAAACCATGAGTAAAGCACCGCTTCAGCTGCAGAACATCTGCAAGAACTATGGCGCGCTGCGCGTCACCGACGATGTGTCGCTGAATATCGAGGCCGGCGAGTTGCACGCCATCATCGGCCCCAACGGTGCCGGCAAGACCACACTGATCCACCAGATCTCCGGCCACGCACAATCGGACTCCGGCCGTATCATCTTTGACGGTCAGGACGTCTCGCATTTGCCGATGGCAGAGCGCGCGCGGATGGGGCTGGTGCGCTCGTTCCAGATCACTTCGATCCTGCCGCGTTTCTCGGCGCTGGAGAACGTCGCGATCGCTGTTCAGGCACGCAGCGGATCGAGCTTCAGCTTCTTCGGCGATGCGTCGAAGGAGCCCGCGCTGAACGACACCGCCATGGCGCTGTTGTCGCGCTTCGGCCTCGCCCCACGTGCAAGCATGCTGGCCGGACAGATGTCGCATGGAGAGAAGCGCCAGCTCGAAATCGCCATTGCACTGGCGGCGAAGCCCAAGCTGCTGTTGCTCGACGAACCACTTGCCGGCACCAGCCACGATGAATCGCAGCGGCTGATCAACACGTTGCAGGAGCTGCGCAAGGAGCTTCCCATCGTGCTGATCGAGCACGATATGGACGCAGTGTTCGCACTGGCCGACCGCGTCTCGGTGCTGGTTTATGGCCGCATCATCGCGTCCGGCTCGCCGCAAAGCATTCGCGACAATGCGGAAGTCCGCGCTGCCTATCTCGGCGAGGAGGCCGCCTGATGCTCTCGGTCTCAAATCTCCAGGCCGCTTACGGCGCGGCCAAGGTGTTGTTCGATATCTCGCTCACCATCAATGCCGGCGAGGTCGTCACCCTGCTCGGCCGCAACGGCATGGGCAAAACCACGACCATCAACGCCATTATGGGCTTGATCCACCCGACCGGCGGCACCGTTACCTTCGACGACAAGCCGATGGCAGGTCTGCCCTCCTATCGCATCGCCCAGGCAGGGATAGGCCTCGTTCCGGAAGGTCGCCAGATCTTCCCGACGCTCACTGTGGAGGAAAACCTGGTCGCTACCGCCGCCGTGCGTCATCCACCGGCGCGCTGGACGCTGGACAAGATCTACGAGCTGTTTCCGCGCCTCAAGGAACGCCGCAGCAATCTCGGCACGCAGCTGTCCGGCGGCGAGCAGCAGATGCTGGCGGTTGGTCGCGCCCTGATGACCAACCCGAAGCTGCTCATTCTCGATGAGGCCACCGAAGGCCTCGCGCCACTCATTCGCCTTGAAATCTGGAATTGCCTGAAGAAGCTCAAGGCCGAGCGTCAGTCCATTCTGGTCATCGACAAGAATGTCGATGCACTCGCCGGCTTCGCCGATCGTCACGTGGTGATCGAAAAAGGCCGCGTGGTGTGGACCGGCACATCCGAACAACTGAAGAGCGACTCCACCGTGAAGGACCGTTTCCTCCACGTTTGATCAACTGTTTTCGAGTACCACCCGACGCGTCGTAATGCGTGACCCAAGGAAGGACCAACCATGAAAACCGAGATCGCCGGCATCACTCGCGCCAATGAAGGCATGCAGGGCATCACCTGGAACATCCTCGGCCAGACCTATGTGCCGAAGAACTGCACCGAGGATTCGTTCTCGTGGCACGCCACTTTCCCGCCCGGCACCTTCGTGCCGCCGCATATCCATCCGGACCAGGATGAGTATCTCTACATCCTCGAAGGCAAGCTCGACTTCTTCCTGGGTGGCTCAGAGACCTCGGCGACCCCGGGTGATCTCGTGCGCCTGCAGCGCGGCATTCCGCACGGCATCTTCAACAAATCGGACCAGAACGCCAAGGTGTTGTTCTGGGTGTCGCCGAGCCGCCGGCTCTATGACCTGTTCTGGGCGATCCACAACATGAAGGAGCAGAAGCCCGAGGACGTTGTGGCGCTTGCTGCCGAATACAACATCCACTTCCTGCCGCCGCCTCCCGGCGCGTAACACGGCTCCTCGTTCAGGCCACATACCAGCATCGACGGGATGGCCGGGCTTGTCTCGGCCATCTACGTATTTGAGCCCTTTAAAACGTAGATGCCCGGGACAAGTCCCGGGCACGACGAACACGAAGTGTCAGTTTGTGGCGCGCTAGTTACCCGTTCACTACGGCAAGTCCCGGCGAGGCCGCAAAGCCGGCCTTGTGCGCATAGCCCTTCACGATGGCTTCGCGCTGCGCGTAGCTCAGTACGTTCTCGACATTGTCGAAACCATCCGGCGCGATCTGCTCGACCGCATCGATAACGCCTTCCGGGCCACCACGACGGTTGGAGCGCACGATCTCCGCGGTCATCGGCAGGCGCTTGCGCTCATAGGCCATCAGCGCCTGGCGGGGATGTTCGGCATGCGCCAGCGAATCGGCCAGCGCGCGCGCATCGAGGATCGCCTGCGATGCGCCGTTGGAGCCGACCGGATACATCGGATGCGCGGCGTCGCCGAGCAGCGTGACGCGCCCACCGGACCAATATGGCAGGGGGTCGCGATCACAGCAGGGATATTCCCAGAACTCCGGCGTCGCCGTAATCAGCGCGGGCACGTCGATATGCGGCACGTTGAAACGCGCCACATGCGGCATCAGTTCTTCGCGCTTGCCGGGCCGCGACCAGTCCTCGCGGCGTGGCGGCAGTGTGCCACCCTCGCCGGTCTTCACCAGCACAGCCCAATTCGTCAGCCGGTTGCCCGGCGTCTCCCCCTCTGCGATCGGGTACACCACGACCTTGGCGTGGAGGCCGCCGGCGACGATCATCGAATTGCCGGTAAGGAAGGCCGGCCAGTCGCGCGCGCCGCGCCACAGCATCAGGCCATTCCAGATCGGATGCCCCTCGTTCGGGAACAGCGTGCTGCGCACCTTGGAGTGGATGCCATCGGCGCCGATCAGGATATCGCCGCGTGCGGTCTCGACATGACTGTTGTTGCGATCGAAGAAATAGGCCGTGACGCCGCCTTCGTCCTGCGTGAAGTGACCGAGCCGACGACCGGTATGAATCGCCTCCGTGCCAAGGCGCTCTTCCACCGCACGATGGATCGCACTCTGCAGGCGGCCGCGATGGATCGAGAATTGCGGCACGTCGTGGCCGGCACCGAAGCCACGCTTCTCGCGCCAGACTTCCTGCCCGTGACGGTTGAGGTAATGCAGCTCATCGGTGCGGATCGCCACCGCATCAAGCCTATCGAGCAGACCGAGCCCGGCGAGTTCGCGGATCGCGTGCGGCAGCGTGTTGATGCCGACGCCGAGTTCGCGGATTGAATCAGCCTGTTCGTAGAGTTCGCAATTGATGCCCCGCGCCCGCAGCATCAAGGCGGTGGTCAAGCCGCCAACGCCACCGCCCACGATGATTGCCTTCATCAGCTCAACTCCACACAACATGCTTGGCGTAGGATGGCTCGAGCGTCTTCGCGAAACCCATCACCACACAGATCAGGATCGATGGGTTTCGCTGCGCTCTACCCATCCTAAAAATATGCTCAATAGCCTCGCATGCCCAGTCATTCAGCTGCAAGTGGCTTGGCGGTCTCCGCCCGCATCTCGGCGCGGGTCTTCGGCTTAGCCTTAATTTTCAGGTCTTCGAAATCCTGCTTGTCTCTGACGCTGTTACGGAAAATCTGATCCTTGCCGGGCATATATTGCGGCGGGCAATAGGCCTCCTTTGCACCATACCAGGCAGCAGCCTTGATGGTGAAGGACGGATCGGTGAGATGCGGACGGCCAAGCGCCACAAGATCGGCGCGGCCGGCGGCCAGGATCGTGTTGACCTGATCCGCACTGGTGATGTTGCCGACGCACATGGTGGCGACGCGCGCCTCGTTGCGGACCTGATCCGAGAACGGCGTCTGGAACATGCGGCCGTAGATTGGGCGTGACTCTTTCACCGTCTGCCCCGTCGAGATATCAGCGAGGTCAACGCCGGCTTCGGCGAAAGCGCGCGCGATTTCCACGGCATCATCGCCGGTGTTGCCACCTTCGGCCCAATCGGTCGCCGAGATACGCACCGACATCGGTTTGTGCGCCGGCCATGCCGCACGCATGGCAGCGAACACTTCAAGCGGGAAGCGCAGACGGTTCTCCAGCGAACCGCCATATTCATCGGCGCGCTTGTTGGTGAGGGGCGACAGGAAGCTTGCCAGCAGATAGCCGTGTGCGGTGTGCATTTCGAGCATGTCGAAACCACAGCGATCGCCGCGGATCGTAGCAGCTACGAACTCCGCCTTCACACGATCCATGTTGGCGCGATCGATTTCCGCAGGCACCTGGCTGTCCGGATAATATGGCAACGGCGACGCCGAGACGATATCCCATGCACCATCGGCCAGCGGGCGGTCCATGCCGTCCCACATCAGCTTGGTCGCCCCTTTGCGGCCGGCGTGGCCGAGCTGCAGGCAGATCTTGGCGGCGGACGTGTTGTGCACGAAATCGACAATGCGCTTCCACTGCGCTTCCTGCTCGTCGGTCCAGAGTCCCGCACAGCCAGGCGTGATACGCGCATCGCGGCCGACACAGACCATTTCGGTGAAGACGAGACCGGCGCCGCCGATGGCGCGCGAGCCGTAATGCACCAGATGGAAATCGTTCGGCACGCCCTCTTTCGCCGAATACATGCACATCGGCGATACCACGGCGCGGTTGGCCAGCACCATGTCGCGCATCTTGAACGGCTGGAACATCGGCACCTCGGGCTTCGCGACATCGACGTCGAAGCCCTGTGCCTTCACCTTCTGGGCAAACGACTTGTCGACTTCCTTGACGAAGTCCGGCGCGCGTAGCGTCAGGTTATCATAGGTGATCGCCTTGGCGCGGGTCATGACGCCGAAGGCGAACTGCACGGGGTCGAAATCCCAGAAACGATCGACGTGTTCGAACCAGACCAGCGAGACATCCGCCGAGTGCTGGATCTTCTCGACCTCCTCGCGGCGGCCATGCTCGTAGTCGTGCAACCCGGCCTCGACAGTCGGCGCCTTCGCCATCGCATCATGCAGCGCGATGGCATCTTCCATCGCCAGCTTGGTGCCGGAGCCGATGGAGAAATGCGCGGTCGCCTTGGCGTCGCCGAGCAACACCATATTGTCCTTGACCCAGCGCTTGTTGCGGATCATCGGGAAATTGCGCCACATCGAGCGATTGATCAGCAGCTTGTGCTCGCCAAGGAATCCCTTGAAGATATCGTGCATCCGATCGGCGGATTCCTGCTCGCCGAGGCCTTCGAGGCCAGCGCGCTTGAAGGTCTCCGGATCGGTCTCGAAGATCCAGGTCGAGCGGCCTGCTTCATATTGATAGGCGTGCGCGATAAACGGACCCCACTCGGTTTCCTGGAACAGGAAGGTGAAGGCATCGAGCGGCTTGGTCGAGCCCATCCAGGTAAACTTGTTGGAGCGCAGATCCACTTCGGGCGCGAAGTGCTCGATATACTTGTTGCGGAAGTGGCTGTTGATACCATCTGCAAGCACGATCAGATCGGCATCGGCGAAACGCGCTTCGTCGGTGATATCGACTTCGAACAGCAGATGGACGCCGAGTTCGCGGGCGCGGTCCTGCAGGATCATAAGCAGCGTTCGGCGCGAGCAACCGCAGAAGCCGTTGCCACCGACGCGGTGCACGGTACCGCGGAAGTGCACGGCGATGTCGTCCCAGTAAGCAAATTCCTGGGTGATGCGCTGATAGCTCGGGAGGTCGTATTTCTCGAAATTGTCGAGGGTGGCGTCGGAGAACACCACGCCGAAGCCGAAGGTGTCGTCGGGACGGTTGCGCTCATAGACGGTGATCTCTGCCTGCGGCCGCTGCTTCTTCAGCAGGATCGCAGAATAGAGGCCCGCCGGCCCGCCACCGATAATCGCGATCTTCATGACAGCCTCCGCAGTCGTGCCTGGATGGAGATATTTTAAACCTAAAACAATTCCTGGCAAGCCTGACAAACCGGCAATTCGCAAGCCTTGATGCACATCAAGTTATCACAGTGACCGGCGCGCTCGCGCCCGATCCAGCATATTGAGGGCCTCAATTACCCTCGAACTTCGGCTTCTGCTTGTTCGCAAAGGCATGGAACGCCCGGGCAAAATCCTCAGTCGTCATGCACAGCGCCTGCGCCACGGCTTCGGCTTCAATCGCCTCTTCCACTGACATCGCCCATTCCATCGACAGCATGCGCTTGGTCATGGTGTTGGCATAGGTCGGCCCCTCGGAAATCTGCTTGGCCAGCGTCTGCGCCTGGTCCAGCACTTCCGCCGGCGCAACGATACGGCTGAAGAAGCCCCAGCGCTCGCCCTCCTCGGCGCTCATGAAGCGGCCGGTATAAAGCAGTTCCGAGGCACGGGACTGGCCGATAATGCGCGGCAGGATCGCGCAGGCGCCCATGTCGCAGCCGGCGAGGCCTACCTTGTTGAACAGGAAGCCGACCTTGGTGCCGGTCGCGGCCACCCGCATATCGGAGGCCATCGCCATGATGGCACCAGCACCGGCGCAGATGCCTTCCACTGCCGCCACGATTGGCTGCGGACAGGCACGCATCGCCTTGACCAGATCCCCGGTCATGCGCGTGAAGGCGGTGAGATCCTTGGTGTTCATCTCGATCAACGGGCCGATGATTTCGAACACATCGCCGCCCGACGAAAAATTGCCACCGGCGCCGGTGACGACCACGACCTTGACCTCATCGTCCATTGCGCAGGCGCGGAAGAAATCTGTCAGTTCGCGATAGCTTTGAAACGTCAGCGGATTCTTGCGCTCGGGGCGGTTCAGCGTGACCGTCGCGATCCCATCGGCCACGGCCAGCAGAAAATGCTCGGGCTTGAACTCGGCCAGCGGCAGCGTGACGGGATTGGCGACCTTGTTCTTGACCATGACAGACATGTTGGCTCCCTGAAGACAGTTCGGTTCTTGTTGTTGCGTATCGATCAGACTTCGCCGCCGGCGACGACGATGCTCTGTCCGGTAATCGAGCTGGCGCCCGCGCCGCATAGCCACAGCACCGCGTCGGCGACTTCGCCAGGCGTCACCAGGCGGCCCTGCGGATTATGCTTGGCCAATTCGGCAACAGCTTGTTCGCGCGTACGGCCGGTCTTGCTCATGATATTGTCGATGCTGCCTTCGAGCAGATCGGTTTCGGTAAAGCCCGGACAAACGGCGTTGACGGTGACGCCACTCTTGGCGACTTCCAGCGCGACCGAGCGCACCAGACCGATGACGGCGTGCTTCGCAGCGCTATAGGCGCTGACATAGCCGTAGCCCTTGAGGCCAGCCGTCGAAGCAATAGCAACGATGCGGCCACTCTTGCGCTTGACCATCTCCGGCAGCACGGCCTGCGTCGCATAAACGACGCCCATGAAATTGACATCCATCATCCGCTGGAACAGCGCAGCATCCGACTTCACGAAAGGCGCGGATTCCGCGGCACCCGCGTTGGCGACCAGAATGTCGATTGGCTGGCGTTGTGCGGCATCCGCAATTGCGGCATCCAGCACGGCCTGATCGGACACATCGGCGGCAATCGCGTGATGCGCGTCTCCGGCCGTGACGACCTCATTCAGTACTGCGAGGTTGCGGCCCATGACGGTGACGGTCACACCGGCCTGTACCAGTGACGCCGCAATGGCGCGGCCAATGCCGCGGCCGCCGCCGGTCACCAGGGCGTGGGAGGAGCGAGACAATCCGGACATGCGTGACCTTCCGCAGGCTCTCCATGAGCCCTTCGGATATTATTTTAGACTTCAAGCTTTTGCAAGAAAGCGGCCCGCGCGGGCTGGCACTAGCGAATCCGGCGGAGCGTATCCGAGGGACTCTCGCCATAGCGGGCCCGATAGACGCTGGCCATCCGGCTCGGATGGGTGAAGCCGAGATCGAAGGCCATATCGATGACACGTTCGCCAGGCGCAGCCCGCAGCAGCCGCGCGTTCAAATGCGTCAGCCTGATATCGAGCAGCGCATCGGAAATCGACATACCGAAATGCTTCTGGAAGCCCATCTGCAGCGACCGTATCCCGATGCCTGCCGCGCGGGCGAGCCGACCGAGATCGAGCGGTTCGGCGGCATGGGCTTCGAGATAGTCCCGGGCCTTCCTCAACACGGCGGGCAGCGGGCCAAGGCGCGCAAGGGTACGGTCGATGGTGTCAGTGAGGCTGTGACGCTGGCCCGTGAGCAAAAGTCCGATCACGGAGTCACGCAAGGTTGCCGCCATCATCGGCGAGATCTGCTGCCCGGGCCCGCGATGCTCCGCGAGATCAACGAGGTATTCGATCTGGGACCGGATCGCGAGGCCGAACGGCGTGTTCAGATCGACTTGCGGATTGAACTCAATGACCGCTCCGGATCTCTCCGCCAGTGCCGCTGCGCGCTCTTCCACCAGCCGCCGTTCGACCAGCAGGATCAGCTTGGCGCAATCGTCTTGCCAGACCATCTTTGTCGGCATGGTCGGCGACAGCAAGGAGGCGATACGCCCTGCCGACGCCTCGATCGTCCGGCCACCCGTGTTGATGCGGGCACCGCCATGCACCGGGATCTGCAGCAGGAAGAAGCGATCGAGGCAGCCGGGATCGATTGATACCGACCCGCCATAGGAGACGTAGTTGACGGAGAAGCCATCGAACGCCGCACAATTGTGGAGCGCGTGAAAATCCGGCCACGAACGCTGCAAGGGATCGAGCGCATGCGGACAGAAAATACGCCCGATCGAGTCGGCGGCCTCGTCGATATCCCTGGTGAAAACGCGAGAGAACGCCGCAAGCCTTGCGGCGCGGGCCGGCTGGGCATTCCCTGATACGGCTGCGTCCAACACCATGGTCCGATCGCCTGCATTATTTGAAGCCTAGACTATCCATGTCCCGTCACGCCGCATAGCCGCCGGTGCGCCGCAAATATTGCCGTGCTGCACAACGAATACGCAGGCCAGCGCCTTCCAAAGAGAAGTGTGCAGCGCAGCGAGCCCCCTTCCCTGCACCGGCAATTATTTCGTCGTTTGGATAGCGGATTCGTTCAACGGCTAGAGACAGACACCAAGGCCACGCAGCATCATTGCAGACGAGAAACCCAAGGGAGCAGGACCATGGCGGCACTTGAAAAAGGCATTACCCAGAACGGCACCGGATATAACGGCACCACGTGGAATATCCTCGGACAGGTCTATTTCCCCAAGGCCGTCACCGACTCCACCTTTGCCTTCGAGACCAACAGCGATCCCGGCCAGTTCGTGCCGGTGCATATCCATCCGACCCAGGAAGAATTCATCCTGGTGCAGGAGGGCATTCTCGACCTCAAGCTCGACGGCCAGTGGGTCCGTGCCCATGCCGGCGATCTGGTCCGTCTGCCCCGCGGCATTCCGCATGGCTATTTCAACAAGTCGGACAAACCGGCTCGCGCACTGTTCTGGGTCTCACCGACACAGAAGCTCGAAGCCCTGTTCAAGCAATTGCACAATATGAGCGACATCGAAGCCATCGTCCGCGTCTCTGCCGAGCATGAAGTGAACTTCCTGCCGCCGGAAGCCAACGACTAGGCCTCGCCGACCGAATTTCACCTTCACCTATCGCAGACGTTCCGCGCAGACACCTGTCTGCGCGCTCGAACCCGCACGCTTGCGATTCACAGCCGGATTCAACAGGAGACTAGCCATGGTCAAGCAGAAGAGTGTTTGCGTCATCGGCGCCGGCATTGCCGGCCTGGCCGCCGCAAAATCCTTTGTCGCGCGCGGCCACAAGGTAACCGTGCTGGAGCGCAGCGGCGATCTCGGCGGCGTCTGGGAACCGGCGCGATCCTATCCGGAGGTGCAGACCCAAAGCCCGAAGGAACTCTATCGCTTTACCGACAAGCCGATGCCGACCAACTATCCGGAATGGCCGAAGGGACCGCAGGTCCATGCCTATCTCACAGACTATGCACGCGACTATAATCTGATCCCGCTGATGCGGTTCAACACCACCGTCATCAGCATGAATCGGCGCGGCGACGGCCTGCCCGGCTGGACCCTGGAAACGCGCGATGTCGCTGGCAACACCGCGTTTGAAACATTCGATTTCGTCGCGATCTGCACCGGACAATTCAACGAGCGCAAGGAATTGCATCATCCCGGCGAGGACGCGTTCAAGGCTGCCGGCGGCGTGATCCTGCATTCAGCGGAGCACACGGATTCATCCCTCGTCAAGGGCAAGAAGGTCGTCGTACTCGGCGGCTCGAAATCAGCCACCGACATCGCCGTGCATTCGGTCAATGCCGGCGCCAGCGCTGTGACCTTCGTCTATCGCGAGCCGGTCTGGCGCATTCCCTATTTCATCGGCGGTCTGATCAACTTCAAGCGCATCCTCTATATCCGCGCGCAGGAGGAGATGTTCCGCGGCTGGGGATTGAGCGCGCTGTCGAAGCTCAACCATGCCATCGCCAGGCCCTTCATCTGGGCCAACTGGCGCGGGCTGGAGGCGATGCTGAAGGCGCAGCTCAAGCTGAAGAAATGCGACATGGTGCCGGAAGGACGTATTGAGGACGGCATCAACTGCTCGGTACCGATCGCGACACCGAACTTCTTCCCGATGGTCGCCGACGGGCGCATCAAGGCGATCCGCGGCACCTTCGATCACTATGACGGGCAGACCATCGTGATGTCAGGCGGCCAACGCGTCGAGGCCGATGTTGCTGTGCTCGCCATCGGCTTCAAGCTCGGCGTGCCATTCCTGCCGCAGGACTATCGCGACAAGTTGATCCAGTCTGACGGGCAGTATCGGCTTTATCGCGTGATTGCCAATCCGGACCTGCCGGACATGGGTTTTGTCGGATTCAATTCCAGCTTCTGCTCGGTGCTGACAGCCGAAATGGCCGCCAACTGGCTGGTGCGCTATGCCGACGGTAAGCTGGCGAAGCAGCCGACGGCCGCCGAGATGCACGCCGATATGGACAAGATGCTGCATTTCAAGCGCGTCGAACGTCCAGCCGCCGGTGTCTATGGCGGACTGTGTGTGGCGCCTTATCACTTCAAGCATTTCGACGAACTGCTCGACGACATGGGCGCCACCAGCAAGCGGCGCGGCGCGCTGGTGGAGAAGTTCACGCCGCCGGATGCCGACGCCTATGCCCGGTTCCTCGCCTCCGCGCCGAACTACAAAGCGGACGCGACAGCCGCGTAGATTATGAGGCGAGCCGCGATCGGCTCGCCTGATCGATTTACTTCGATTGCGCGTCCTTGATCAGTTCGCGGCCGATGATGACCTTCTGCACTTCGGTGGCGCCTTCATAGATGCGCAGCGCGCGGATCTCGCGATACAGCTCCTCGACCTTGACGCCGGACTGTACACCCATGCCACCGAAGATCTGCACGGCGCGGTCGATCACTGTCTGTGCCGCTTCGGTAGCAAACATCTTGGCCATGGCGGCTTCACGGGTGATGCGCGCAGCACCCTGATCCTTGGTCCAGGCCGAACGATAGACAAGTAGTGCCGAGGCATCGATGGACGTGGCCATTTCCGCGAGCCCCGCTTGCGTGAGCTGCAGATCGCCCAGCGTGTGGCCGAACATCTTTCGCGTGACAGAGCGATGCAGCGCTTCATCGAGCGCGCGCCGTGCGAGACCGAGCGCTGCTGCACCGACCGTCGAGCGGAACACGTCGAGTGTCGCCATAGCCACCTTGAAGCCTTCGCCGTCCTTGCCGATACGGTTTGTCACCGGCACGCGGCAATCCTCGAATTTCAGCGTCGCCAGCGGATGCGGCGCGATCACGTCGATTCGTTCCGCAATCGTGAAACCAGGCGTATCCGCATCGACGACGAAGGCGCTGATGCCGCGCGCGCCGGATTCGCCGGTGCGCAGGAAGACGACATACTGGTCGGCAATGCCGCCATTGGAGATCCAGGTCTTGAGGCCGTTGATGCGGACATGATCCGGACCATCAGGCACCGCAGTCGTTGTCATCGCAGCGACATCCGAACCGGCATCGGGCTCCGACAATGCAAACGCTGCAATCGCCTCGCCACTGCCGACGCGTGGCAGGTAGCGCGACTTCAGAGCTTCGGAGCCGAACAGGCTGATCGGTCCTGTGCCGAGTCCCTGCATCGCGAACGCGAAGTCGGCGAGACCCGTTTCATAGGCCAGCGTCTCGCGGATCAGACATAGGGAGCGTACGTCGAATGTCGGATACATCCCGCCATGGCTTGCCGGCACCGCCGCACGCAACCACCCGCCATCACCCAGCGCCTTCACCAGACGCTTGCAGGAGCCATCGACGTCATGGTGATCGACCAGACCAGGCAACGTCGCCTTTGCCCAGCGCGACAGGCCTGTGGCCAGTTCGCGATGATGGTCCTCGAAAAACGGCCAGGACAAAAATGACTGATCGGACATGGCTTCCTCCCTGGATGCATCGGCAATCGATATTGTTTTAAACCTAAAGAAATTTCGGACAAGTGCGATTGCGTACGGGTCATCGTCCGAGACGTCCTCGGGGTCACAACATGGCCAAGCGACGCAGGCAAAATATCCGGCTCGGAGACTTGATCGGCTATAACGCGATTGCCTTTCGAACAGGCAGTCGATGACCCTTTAAGTCTAAAACTATCGCTTTTCATATATCTCGGACATGCTAGGATTGTGCTTGTCCGACAGCACAGGAGGCCTATGCGTGCCAAATTCTGCAGCCCTGACGACGAAGGACGGCCGCTTCGGTTTTGAAGCCAAAGGCGATTCCGCAGCGACACCGCTGGTGTTTCTGCATGGGATCGGCGGCGCGGGCCGCGGCTGGCGCAACCAGATCGACAGGTTCGGCGACCGCTATTACGCCATCGGCTGGGATATGCCGGGCTATGGCGGCTCGGCGCAGCTGCCCGCGCCAAGCATCCCGGCTTTCGCCGAGGCGCTGAAGGATTTTCTCACACAGATCGGCGCCAGGAAGACGGTGCTGGTCGGCCATTCCATTGGCGGCATGATCGTGCAGCGTTTCATGGTCGATTATCCCGAACTCGCCGGCGCCGTGGTGCTGGCACAGACCACGTCGGCCTTCGGCAGCTCCGATGGCGAATGGCAGAAGAACTTCATCGATGCGCGGCTCGGCCCCCTCGACCGCGGCGAGACCATGGTGTCGATGGCGCCGAAGCTGGTGGCCGGCCTGATCGGCGACGATCCGGATCCTGCCGGCCTTGAACTCGCGCGCGACTGCATGGCCTCCGTGAAGCCTGAGACCTATCGCGCCTCCATGAAGGCGATGATCGGCTTCGACCTCCGCAAGGAGCTCGCCAATATCAAGGTCCCGACGCTGCTGCTGTCCGGCTCAAAGGATAACAACGCGCCTGCCAAGACCATGGCCAAGATGGCGACCTTTGTGCCCGGTTCGACCTATGTCGAGCTCGAGGGCGTCGGCCATCTCGCCAGCTTCGAACGTCCGCACGAATTCAATGAAGTACTCGCCGACTTCCTCAAAACCAGCCACAATCTTTCGGGGTCATCCTCATGAACAAGCCTGCCAGCAAGCCCGACCTCGACAGCATCGTCCTCGACAAGCCGATGTTCGATCCGAAGGCCTATCGTCTCGATGACGAACAGGCCGGCTTGATCACCAAGGCGCGCGAGCTGGCACAGACCAATTTCGCCGGCCGCGCGGCGAAGTGGGATACCGAGGCCACCTTCCCGCTGGAGAATTACAAGGACCTGCACAAGGCAGGTCTGCTGGGCATCTCGATCCCGAAAGCCAATGGCGGCTCGGGCGCCGGCTATCAGACCTATTCCCTCGCGGCGGCCGAAATCGGCCGCTATTGCGGCGCCACCGCGCTGACCTGGAACATGCATGTCTGCTCGACGCTGTGGTCCGGCCCGCTTGCCGATGACCTCGACATGGATGATCAGATGCGCGCCGAGCAGCACCGCCGCCGCGCCATCCACTACAAGCGCATCGTCGAAGACGGCGCGATCTATTCGCAGCCGTTCTCCGAAGGGGGCGCAGCGGCCGCCGGCGGCGTTGCATTCGGCACCGAAGCCAGGCCCGTCGAGGGCGGCTGGATCGTCAATGGCAAGAAGATCTTTGCGTCGCTGTCGGGTTTCGCAGATTACTACGGCGTGCTGTGCACCGAAGTCGCCGAGGGCGAAAAGGCTTCGCGCCGCAACACCCTGTATCTGGCGATCTCGGCAAAGTCGGAAGGCGTTTCGGTCGTTGGCGACTGGGATCCGCTCGGCATGCGCGGCACGGTCTCCCGCACGCTGATCTTCAAGGACGTGTTCGTTCCGGAGGATGCAGCACTGATGCCCCGCGGCGTCTACTTCCAGGCTGCGATGCGCTGGCCGCACATGTTCCTGACGCTGTCGCCAACTTACGTTGGTCTCGCGCAGGCATCGTACGATTTCACCGTGAAGTATCTGCGCGGCGAAATCCCGGGTATGCCGCCGGTCAAGCGCCGCATGTATCCGACCAAGCAGATCGCCGTGGCGCAGATGCAGATCAAGCTCGAGCAGCTCAAGTCGACCTGGTTCCAGGCCGTAACCGAAGCCTGCGCCAATCCATCGAAGGAACAGGTGCTGCGCGCCTACGCCGCCCAATATACCGTGATGGAAGGCGCCAATGAGCTTGCCGCGCTGGCGATCCGCACCTGCGGCGGTCAGGCGATGCTGAAGACCCTGCCGCTTGAGCGCATCTATCGTGACAGCCGCTGCGGCGCGCTGATGCTGCCCTGGACCGCCGAACTCTGCCTCGACCGCATTGGCCGTGAGGCACTCTACGAGGCCGGCGAGAAAGACGAGTAATCGTGGATCTCTCCAGCCTCATCGCCCGCAACGCCGCGTTCACGCCGGACAAATCCGCGATTCATTTCGAGGGTTCGACGCTTAGCTACGCTGCGTTCCATGCGCGGATCGAAGCGACGGCGAAGGCGTTGAAGGCGGAATGCGGTGTGGGTCGCGGCGATCGCGTCGCGATCCTGAGCCTCAACCGGCCGGACTATCTCGTCCTGCTCTACGCCTGCGCCCGGCTCGGCGCGATCATGGTGCCGCTGAACTGGCGCCTCGCGGTCGCCGAGCAGTCGTTCATCCTCTCAGACGCATCGGTGAAGGTGCTGGTGCTGGAAGAAGGCTTCGCGGCGATCCTGCCGCAGCTCGCCAAGGATCTGCCGGACACTCGCGTCATCGCACTCGACTTCACGCCGCCCGCGCCCGGACAGACCTTTGATGCCCTGCTGGCGCGCGCATCGGGCGATGGCCGCAACCCGCATACCGACCTCTCCTGCCCGATGCTGATCGTCTACACGTCGGGCACCACCGGTCGTCCGAAAGGCGCCGTTCTGCGCCAGGAAGCGCTGCTGTGGAACGGCGTGATGAGCCAGCACATGCATGGCCTCACCTCCGACGACCATGTGCTGACGGTACTGCCGTTCTTCCATGTGGGCGGCCTCAACATCCAGACGACGCCGGCACTGCATCACGGCGCCACCGTCACGATCCATGCCCGCTTCACGCCGGACTCGACACTGGCAACCATCACCAACGACAGGCCGACGCTGACGGTGCTCGTGCCCGCAACCATTCAAGCCGTTAGCGAACATCCCGCATGGGCGACAACGGACCTGTCATGCCTCAAGGCCGTCTCGACCGGCTCCAGCATTGTGCCCCCACATCTGATCGAGCGCCTGACGGCACGCGGCATTCCCGTGCTGCAGGTCTATGGTTCGACCGAGACCTGCCCGATCGCGGTCTATACGCGACTCGGCGGCGACCAGTCGCGCACGGGATCGACGGGTTTGCCCGGCCTTTGCTGTGAAGCCATGATCATTGACGACGGTGGCAATGAGCTTCCCGCCAAGGCTACCGGCGAGATCGCCGTGCGCGGCCCCAACGTATTCTTCGAATACTGGGGCAACGAGGCTGCGACGCGCGAAGCGTTGTCTGACGGCTGGTATCGCACCGGCGATATCGGCACGCGCGACGATGACGGTTATTTCTGGGTCCATGACCGCAAGAAGAACATGATCATTTCCGGCGGCGAGAACGTCTACCCCGCCGAGGTCGAACGTGTGCTGCTCGAACATCCCGATGTCGCCGATTGCGGCGTTGTCGGCGTGCCCGATCCCAAATGGCAGGAAGTGCCCGTTGCCTATGTCCTCCTGCGACCGAATTGCAGCGTGAGCGCCGAGGCGCTGAAGGCCCATGTTCTGACGCAGCTCGCGCGCTACAAGCAGCCACGCGACATCGTATTCGTCACAGACCTGCCGCGCACCGCGCTTGGCAAGGTGCAGCATTTCAAACTGAAGCAGAATACAGAGGTCTCTACGTGAGGCCGCAAACTCGATGCCTCATGGTGAGGAGGCGCTCTTGCGCCGTCTCGAAGCATGAGATGTTCATCCAGCATTCGGCCCATCCTTCGAGACGCGCGCAAGTGCGCGCTCCTCAGGATGAGGTCGTGTATGTTGTTCTGCTAGAATTGAAGAAGGTTAGACCATGAAGATCGCAGTATTGGGTGGCGGCAACGGTTCATTCGCAGCCGCAGGTGACTTCGCACTGCAGGGCCACGATGTTCGCCTGTGGCGCCGCGACGCCGAGGCTGTGGCCGAACACAAGAAGGCCGGCTCGCGCATCAAGGTCAAGAATGCGCAGGGCACGCACGA
This sequence comes from Tardiphaga sp., assembly GCF_041424195.1. NCBI lineage: Bacteria > Pseudomonadati > Pseudomonadota > Alphaproteobacteria > Hyphomicrobiales > Nitrobacteraceae > Tardiphaga > Tardiphaga sp. The sequence goes on from NZ_JBGMOE010000231.1 coordinate 19,238, forward strand.
TACCCAGCTGACGCTGGTAACGACCGATATCGCCGAAGCCATCAAGGACGTTGAACTGATCCTCTGTCCCGCGCCTGCCTTTGCGCAGCCAGATATCGCCAGGCAGATCGCTCCGCACCTCAAGGACGGCCAGGTGGTCTATCTGCCGCCAGCGACCTTCGGCTCGATGATCTTCGCCAAGGCTGCGCATGACGCCGGCAACAGGGCCAAGGTTGCCTTCGCCGAGACCGGCACATTGCCCTGGCTCGCGCGCAAGCATGGCCCGTTCGAGGTCGCCATCACCATCCGCGCCAAGCGGCTGCCGACCGGCGTGTTTCCGCTGGATATGATGGACTATGCCTGCAAGGTGATCGACAAGGCCTTCCCCGGCGTGATCGAGCCCTGCGGCGATGCACTGTCCGGCGCACTGATGAATGCCGGCCCGATTATCCATCCGCCATTGATCGTGATGAATGCCGGGCCGCTCGAGCATTTCCCGACCTGGGACATCCACAAGGAAGGCACGCAGCCGGCGATCCGCCGCGTCACCGACCAGCTCGACGCCGAGCGCATCGCGATCCGCGAGGCCTTCGGCTACAACGGTACGCATTTCCCGCTGGCGGACCACTACGCCAAGGAAGGCGAAGAGTGGATGTATGGCCGAGGTTCGCATGACCGCCTGACTGACTCGGGGGACTGGCGCGAGCACATCGTGCTCACCGAGCATCGCTACATGCGCGAGGACCTGCGCACGGGCCTGTCGTTCTTCCTGTCCTGCGCCACCCTCGCCGGCGTCGAGACGCCGCTGGTCAAGGCATTCCTCGCCATCGGCGGTGCGATCTGCGGCGAGAACTTCCTTCAGGGCGGCCGCACGCTTGCAAGCCTCGGCTTCGGCGATCTCGATCAGGCCGGCCTGCTGAAGCTGCTGCGCGAAGGCTTTGCCGCATGAGCGCAGCCGCAGGTTCTCTGCCCGCCATCGCATGTCTCGGCGCGGGTCGCATGGGGCGCGGCATTGCCGTCGCCTTTGCGTATGCGGGCCACAATGTCGCGATCGTCGACTTCAAGCCGCGCGACGCCGACAAGTTCAAGGCACTGGAAGCCGAGGCACTGGGCGAGATCCGCAAGACCTTCGCCAGTATGGCGCGGTTTGGCCTGCTGACCGAAGCCGATATCGAGACATTGGTGGCACGCGTCAGTGTCGTGCCGGAAGCTGATGCCGGTGCTGCGCTCAGCAGTTCGGCGATCATTTTCGAAGGCGTGCCGGAAGTACTTGACCAGAAGCGTGAAGCATTGGGGCGCGCGTCAAAGCTCGCAGGCCCCTCGCCGATCATCGCGTCGACCACATCGACCATCCTCGTCGACGACATTTCCAGCGCCGTCGACCATCCCGAGCGCTTCCTCAATGCGCATTGGCTGAACCCGGCCTATCTCGTGCCGCTGGTCGAAGTCTCGCCCGGGGCCAGGACAGATCCCGCGATCACCGCGCGGGTGAAGGAGATGCTCGAAGGCATCGGCAAGGTGCCTGTCGTGTGCTCGGTCTCGCCCGGTTATATCGTGCCGCGGATCCAGGCGATGGCCATGAATGAAGCCGCGCGTATGGTCGAGGAAGGCGTCGCCAGCCCCGAGGATATCGACAAGGCCATCAAATATGGCTTCGGATTCCGCTTTGCGGTGCTGGGTCTGCTCGAATTCGTCGATTGGGGCGGCGGCGATATTCTGTATTACGCCAGCAAGTATCTCACCGGCGCGCTGAACAACGATCGCTACGCATCGCCGGAGATCGTCGGCCGCAATATGGCCGACGGCAAGATCGGCCTCAAGACCGGCGAAGGCTTTCTCAATTATGAGGGGCTCGATGTCGATGCCTATCGCGAAGGGCGACTGTCGGCGTTCGTGGATTTGCTGAAGCACTTCCAGTTGCAGAAGCCGCCGGTTTTGTAGCGACTGCGAACTCGGCCCCTCATCCTGAGGAGCCGCACACTTGCGCGGCGTCTCGAAGGATGGCCGCACATCCATTCATGGTTCGAGACGGCGCCGAAGAAGCGCCTCCTCACCATGAGGGCTGAGTGTTTGATAGCTGTCTTTACACTTCCGGGAAGCCCCGCAGCAGATAGCTGCGCAGCCAGTGCAGCAGGCTGTTCAGGATCAGGCCGAGCATCGAGATCATGATCAGCGGCACGAACATGTCCACGGTCTGGAACGTGCGCGCGGCCTGCACCAGCATGTGACCGAGGCCATCTGTCGAAGTGATCATTTCGGCGAGAAACACCACGATGCAGGAGATCACCAGGCCGATGCGACAGCCCGTCAGGATTGACGGCATCGCGGCCGGCAGCACGACCTTGAACAGGATCTGCCAGCGCGGCGTACCTGCGGCCATCGCCGACCAGATCAGCTTCTGCTCGACCATCGACGCGCCGTAATAGGTCGAGAGCAGGATCGGGAACAGCGCGTCGGCAGTGACCAGCGTGATCTTGGAGGCGTGGTCGAAGCCGAGGATCAGCAGCAGTGCCGGATAGAGCGCGATCTTCGGGATCGGCGCCAGCACGCGCACCAGCGGCTTGACGACGGCGTTGACTGCCGGGCTCACGGCTGCGGCGAGACCGATGAACACGCCGACGACCACGGCGATGCCGAAGCCGGCGAACAGCCGGATCAGCGTCGCGGCGATATCGTGCAGGAAGTCGCCGGTGAAGAAATCTTTCGCCAGCTTTCCGAACACGGCGCCCGGCGGCGGCAACAAGCTCGTCGGCGCGAAGCCGAACGAGATCAGCGACTGCCACAGCGCCAGAAACAGCACGATCGGCGTGATGCCCAAAAGAACCGAATTGATGCGCGTCTGGGTCATGTGGCGCTCACGTAAAGCTGAGAGGCATGTCGTCGCGCGGCTGCGACCAGCGCACCAGCGACAGGCGAAGCTTCTCGAAGGCCGCATCGAAGACGATGCCCATGGCGCCGATGATCAGGATCATCGCAAACACCGTGTCGTATTGCGCCATGTCGAGCGAATTGAACAGGATATTGCCGGCGCCGGACTGGCGCGCGATCATCTCGGAGGTGATCATGGTGATCAGCGCCAGCACGAGGCCGGTGCGGCAGCCCGTGAGAATTTCAGGCAATGCTGCGGGCAACACGATGCGCAGCATGCGCATCGGCGCCGACATGCCCATCGCAGCACCCGACCAGAGCATCTTTTCTTCGACGGCCTTGGAGCCCTGGAAGGCGTGGTAGATGATTGGCAGGCTGACGCCGAGGAAGATGACGAGGATCTTGGAGACGTCGCCAACGCCCATCCACAGCATGATAATGGGCATCAGCGCTGCCTTTGGCACCGGATAGATGATCATCATCAGCGGATTGAAAAAGGCCGCGACGGCCTTGATGCGCCCCATCAGCAAACCGAGCGGGATCGAAAACATCACCGCAAGCACGAGTCCGATGGCCATACGACGGATCGAATCGAGAATGTTCAGCAGCGATCCCTTGTCGCCGAGGATCGACGGAATGGCCTTGATGGCCTCCAGCGCCGTTGGGAAGCTTTCGGTATCGAGCCGCAACGAAGCAATCTGCCAGACACACAGCAGGCCGATGCAGGCGAACAGCGGCGACAATGTCTTGAGCACGCCGCGCGCGGTCATCACAGATGGTCCTTGCCGTCGTCGATCATCTTCTCGATATCGACGATGTATTTCTGGAAACGTGCATCGAGCAAGAGATCGGCGCGCTTGCGCGGCCGCGGCAGATCGATATCGACGATCTCCTTGATCGAGCCCGGCGAGCGCGACATCACGATCACCTTGTCGGAAAGATAGACGGCTTCCTCGACTGAATGCGTCACGAACAGCACCGTCTTGCGCTGGCGGTCCCAGATGTCGAGCAAATCGTTCTGCAGCCGCGTGCGGGTATGCGCATCGAGCGCGCCGAACGGCTCGTCCATCAGGAGAACAGCGGGATCATAGGCCAGCGTGCGCGCGATCGCGACGCGCTGCTTCATGCCGCCGGAGAGTTCTTTCGGATAGAAGTTCTCGTAGCCCTTGAGGCCGACCATTTCCAAGAGCTTGCGGCCCCGCGCTTCCGCTTCGGCCTTCTTCACGCCCTGCTGGCGCAGGCCATACATGACGTTGCCGAGTACGTTCTTCCACGGGAACAGTGCGAATTCCTGAAACACCGGACCGCGATCGGGACCCGGTCCCGTGATCGCCTTGCCCTTCACCTTGGCAACGCCATCTGTCGGCTGCACGAAGCCGCCGACGATATAGAGCAAGGTCGACTTGCCGCAGCCTGAGGGCCCGAGGATCGAGACGAAGGCGCCGTCGTCGATGGTGAGGTTGATATCCGACAGCGCCAGATGGCTTTGTTTGCCGGAGGTCTGGAAGCGCTGCGAGACGTGATCGATCTCGATCATGGCTGAAGCGGGTTTGCGGCCGGATAAAGGTTCCGACTCGGCGTGAGCGTCCGAACGTAGCGACACCACCTGCATTCCCGGTCCTTCATTTGCCATGGACGCATTGCAATCACGACGGCCCGACTGTGTCCATCATGCTGACGGACACAGCGTAGCCGCAAACCGCAATTACTTTAAGCTTCAAATTTATGCGGGCAACGCCTTTTTGCTAGTCAGCGCCTGCTGCGAACAGGTCAGTTTCCCGCAGCAGGTCTTTGGACGTTTTCCCGGCTTCAGTCGCGGAAATACGGCTCCACGGAGCCGGTCAGCTTGATCAGCAGCGGATTGCCGTACCGGTCCTTTGCTGCACCTGCGGGCACTTTCACCCAGCCTTCGGACACGCAATATTCCTCGACATTGGTCTTCTCGGCGCCCTTGAAGCGAATGCCGACATCGCGCTGCAGCACTTCGGCATTGTAGAACGGGCTTCGCGGATCGGTGGACAGGCGATCGGGCAGATCGGCTGATGCATTGGTGTTATCGGTCATAGCAGCGCCTCGATTTTCTCTCGCAGTGATTCAGGTTTGGTGGTCGGCGCAAAACGCTCAACAACCTTGCCGGAACGGTCGACCAGGAATTTGGTGAAATTCCATTTGATCCCCGCACCCAGCAATCCGGACTTTTCAGATTTCAGGTAATTATACAATGGATGCGCGTTGGCGCCATTCACGTCGATCTTCTCAAACAATGGGAAGGTGACATGGTAATTGGCCTCGCAGAAGCTCTCGATCTGCCTGCTGTCACCGGGCTCCTGCGCGCCGAACTGGTTGCAGGGAAAGCCCAGCACGGAAAATCCGCGCGGCGCAAAATCCTGCTGCAGCTTCTCCAGCCCGGCATATTGCGGCGTGAAACCACAGGCGCTGGCGGTATTGACGATCAGCAGCACCTTTCCTTCGAACTGCTTCAGCGCGACCGGTTCGCCGGACAGCGCCTTCGCAGAGAAATCGGAGATGCCGGTCATCGCACTGATCCCTTCTCAGGCCGGAACAGGATCGCAAGGCATCGGCGGCGTGCCACCGGCCTCAATGGCTTCGCCGGCCAGCAGACACAGATCCTCGCGGTAGCGGCCCGCAACCACCTGCACGCCGGTCGGCGCGCGGCCAACGAGGCCCGTGGCCACGCTCAACGCCGGCAGGCCCATGAAGGGAATTCCAATCTGCGGCATCTGGGCGGCCCAGACTCGATCGAACGATTCCTGGCCCTGCATATCCAGATGATCCGGGAACGGCAGTTCGCCGGACATCGGCATCAGCACCACGGCATAGCGCTGCAGGAACAGCTCCCAGTCACGCACGAAGGTCGAGCGGCGCACCAGGGCACGCGAGAGACCGCCATTGTCGAAGCCGGCGAGCTTGTCCTTCTGGCCGCGCAGACAGACCAGCGCAGCGGGATCGCCCTCGCGCTCGGCCGCATCCAGCATGCCCTGATAGCCATCGCCGAACCAGATCTGCGTCTGCAGTGCCGCGGCCTCGCGCAGCGCCGGCGTGTTCTCAACTTCCTCGACGATCCACCCTGCCCGTTCCAGCCGCTTGCCGGCATCGCGCACGGCGGCTTCGACATCTGCGGTAATGGCAAGCCCGTCGGGCCGCAGACACATGGCAGCGCGCTTCTCGCGCTTGGGTCCTTCGAGCGGCGCCGGCACCCACCACGGGTCGCGCGCATCGGGCTGCGACATCGCAGCAAGTCCGAGACGGAGATCGTTGATGGTGCGCGCCAGCGGGCCGGATACTGCGGTGATCTGGCCGGAGATGATGCGCTCGGGCAGTGCCTGATTATAGGCGGCAATGCGACCGACGGTCGGACGCAGACCATGCACGCCGCAGGCATAGGCGGGATAGCGGATCGAGCCTGCGATATCGGTGCCGTGCGCAATGTGTCCGATACCGGCGGCGACCGCGCTGCCCGCGCCGCCTGATGATCCGCCGGGCGTCAGCGAGGGATCGCGCGGGTTTTTGGTATCGCCATAGAGCTGGTTGGTGGTGAACCAGCGATAGGAGAATGCCGGGCAGTTGGTGCGGCCGATGATGACGGCGCCGGCCTTCAGCAGATTGTCGATCACCGGGCTGTTGGACGTTGCGATGATCTCGTTCTGGATCCTGACGCCGTTCGATGTCGGATAGGTCGCGTAGTCGATATTCACCTTGACCGTGACGGGCACGCCGCCAAGCGGGCCGACGTCCTCTCCATTAGCAATCGCCGCATCGACGGCGTCGGCACGCTTCAGCGCTTCATCGGGCCGATGGTCAACCACTGCATTGATGGCAGGGTTCACGGCATCGAGCCGTGCGAGACCCGCAACGGTCGCCTCTTTGGCAGACACCTTGCGGTCGCGAATGAGTGCGGAGAGGTCAGTTGCCGACAGGCGCCAGAGATCGTTCATGCAGTGCTCCATTGCTTGTCGCTTGTTAACGCAGACGGCCGGAGATTGCCAATCGGACAAGCGCTCGCAGTCTCGCGGCGCTTGCGCGTCCGAGTTTTGCGCATTCCTTCCCGCCCCCTTGCGAGAGGGCGTGCGGAACGCCGGGTGCCCGATGCACCCCTG